>JBAWCX010000074.1:0-6990 GCA_049590495.1 Binatus sp. (SeqCode) | reverse complement strand
CATATCAACAGATAGGGGAGAGGGTCCTTCACCTTGGCAGCCTTGGTGGCGGCGAACACGGCCGGGGTGAGAACGACCGCCGTAGCGTCGTTCGACATGAAAATTGTAACCACTGTGCCGATGCCATAAACCAGCGCGAACAGCTTCGTCGGGGAGCCGCCCGCCAAACGAGCGGCTCGTCCGGCCAGAAAGTCAAACAAACCTTCTTTTCGCGCCAACTCGGCGAGCAGAATCATGCCGCTCAGAAATAGGTACACATCGGTACCCTTAGCGACCGCTTTGAGCGCGTCGCCCCATGGCAGCAGACCGAACACGATCAGCATGACAGCACCGGTCACGGCCCAGGTCGCCTCAGGCAGGTTCCAAGGGCGGACGATCACGCCAAGGGTGCTCAGCGCGGCGATTGCCCAAATAGTCTCATTCGCCATCGTCAACGCTTCGCCATCGAGGCCGGCGCGGGACCATCCCCTTTCCACTCGAGAGTTTCGGGCATAAGGAGCCACAGGATCGCGAAGGCCGCTGCCGCCACGGAAGCCAAAAACAGAAACCCAGCTCGGTCACTGAAGTCGTGAACAATGGCTCCGGCGATCGTTTGACTGAGCGCCGCGCCGATTCCCACGGCCGTCGCGATCGCGCCCAGCGTAAGATTAAACCGCCCGGTGCCCCGCGTCAGATCGGCGATCACCAGGACGGAAACGACGCCGAAAATTCCGGCGGCGATACCGTCGAGCACCTGGATGCCGACCAGCAGGTAGAGGTTGTGGGTCAGGGTGTAAAGGACGCCGCGGATCGGCAGCACGCCGAAGCCTATGATCAGCAGGGGCTTTCTGCCCCATGAACCGGCGGTGCGACCGACCCATCCGGCGATAACTGTGACCGTGAACTGGGTAGTCACGACACAGGCGGACATGAACATCATGGAAGTGCGACCTTTGCCCTTCGCCAGCATCTCGCCAAGCAGCGGGAGCATCGCGGCGTTGGCGAAATGAAACATGACTGCGCAACAGAGGAAGATCATCAGAGGGCGATCCTCGATCAGATCCAGAACGTTGGCCGGCTCTCCATCATCCTCGCCGTCCCTGGCTCCCCTGGCTAGTTCGTAGTCGATCTCGTCGGGACGGATGAGCAACAGCGACAGGATCGTCGGGATTGCGAGAACCACGACGAAGAAAAAGACGCCGCGGTTCGAAATGAAATATCCGATCAACCCCATCGCTACGGCGGCGACCACGTTGCCGGCCGAGTTGAATGTTTGGTTTCGTCCCTGGCGGAGATTGAAGAGTCTATGCCCCACGATACCAAGTGAGATTGCGGCGATGGCGGGCATGAAAAAACCGGACATCGCGCCGACCAGCGCTTGCGCAGTCACGACCGGCCAGAAGGACGGAAAGAACGCAATCAAGAGAGCGCCGATCGCCAGAGCGACCACGCCCGCCACAATCAGCGCTCTTTTGGACTTGAGCCGATCGACCAAAGCGCCCGCCGGCGTTTGCGATGCGATACCGGCGATTCCGCCAATCGTGAGCGCAAGGCCCACGCGCTGCTCGTTCCAGCCATAGCCGGCAAGGTAGATCGCGAGGAACGGTCCCACGCCGCTCTGCACGTCGGCGAGCAGGAAGTTTAACCAGTCGAGTCCGCGCAAGCTCCGGGCAGAGGGCCGTCGGTCCAGGTTTGATTGGCGAGGAACGGTCGTCTGGCTATCGTCTGCCGCGGGCACTGTGCCGGAAGAACTCGGCGGTCGTCGCGTCATTCGGGAGGCTCTTCAGGTTTCGCAGAGTCGCGCGTCGCCAGCCAGTTTCGGCCCAAGTGAGGTTGGCATTGGGCAATTGTACTCCGCCTGAATCCAACGGATCGAATGTAACCGGCGAGAATGAATGGTGCGGCGATGACTCGTTAAGGCACAGAGGCAATCCCCTACACAAGATTATTCGATAAACCGCTATCGTACCGGCCGCGAACAGTAAGAAACCGATGAGCCTCATCGGCAAAGTTCAAGCCTTCCCCTCCGCCGAACCATATCTAACACATCGCTTCTCCAGGAAAACCAGAAAGCCCCCAGAAAGGCCGCCTGCGGCCAAGCCGAAGGGCCACGGACATGGACGGCCACTGTGCGCCCCTGGAGCCTGCAAACCGGCCTAACAAGCTTTCAAGACCAGTCGGGTTTTCATCAAAACCTACACATAAAGTTACACATTTTCACATGTTGGAAGAAATAAAACCAATAATTTCGCGTAGTTAGAACCACACTTAAGGGACTTAAAATTCTCGGGAGCGAAAGCTCCGTGCGGGTTCGAGTCCCGCCCCCGGCACCATTATTTTGGCGTGGCCAGCCGCCAACCGCAGCCTCCGAAGATAGGTCCCCTTAATCAACTTGGGGATGACTGGCGTGATATCGAACCGCAGGTTCCATTTCTGGCCAAATACGTCAGGGTGAACCGGATGCTTCATTGCAGGTCCGCGAAACCAGCATTCGGCCGAACTCAATACTCGGTCAGCGTGAGCGTCCGTCCGCCGACGCTTGATCTGTTTCGCCGTTCGACGCACTGGCTGTGACACGCAGAGGTTGAAGCTCGATATCTGCGTAGCGCCAGGCGTCTTTAAATTGCGCCTTGTATTTTGCGGCCTCCTCCTTCTTGCCTTCGGCTTTGAGACATTGCGAGAGTCCAAAGAGCGATCGCGGATTGTCGGGGTTGATCTTCAGATCGCCGCGATAGATCGCCTCCGCCGACTGCGGCTGCCCTTGCGCGAACAACTCGGCTCCCAGCCGCTCGCGAACCGGGAAGTACCACAGCGGCGGCTCTTCATAGACCAGCGAATCCTGCATCGCGACGGCCTCGGCGAAGTCCTGCCCGGCAAGCTTGTGGTCAATCTGCGCGGACGCTATCTCGCCGGCCAGCACTTTGGCTGAGAGGGCTGTCGTCTTCTTGGCGGTGTTGCCGAAACCGAGCGGGCGGTCGGAAGGAATCGCCGCGACGATCGCATCGAGGGCATGCTGCTCCTTCGCCGCAGCCTCCAACTTACCTTGCCCGGCGTACGCCAGTCCGCGCGTGTAGTGCCAGATGGCGCTCGTGTAAGGCAGGTCTTCCGGCGGCTGCGGCTCCCGCAGAATCGCGTCCCAATTCGAGAAGCGAGCCTCGGCTATGTAGGGCATAGGAACTAGGAACTCGGCCATCGGCATCGAGCGAACGGCGTCGAGCGGCACTCGCGTCTCCAGCAGGCGAGCGGTCTTCAGCGCGTCGACGCTGCGCCCCTCCATCATCTGCGAGTAGCAGAGGAACTGGATGTTGTGGGTGCGGTACATCAATGGATAGACGCCGCCCTCCGCGGTCTTTTCGATGAAGGCATCGTCAACCTTGATAGCGTTTTCGTTGGTCGTGGCTGAGTCGTGGAAACGTCCGGTGCGGATGTAGATGTGCGCGGGCATGTGGACCAGATGGCCAGCGCCGGGCGCGAGTGCGGCGAGCCGGTTGGCGCTTGCCATCGCACGCGACGGATCGGGTGACGCCTCGACGGCGTGAATGTAGTAGTGATTCGCCCCCAGGTGGTTGGGATCTCTTTTCAGCACTCCCTCGAGCGTAGCGACAATCTCCAGCGTGTTGGGGCCCGGCTTGCCGTCGAGACTCCAGAGTTGCCATGGGTGCAGGTCCATCAACGATTCGGCAAACAGCGTCTGGACGTCGAGATCGTCAGGATACCGATGCGCGACCTTGCGCATCGCGTTCGCGTATGCTTCGTCGAGCGCCGGTGAGCCGTTTCCGTCGCTGCCGTAGCGATTCATCAGCGCCTCAATCAGGTCGCGCTCTTCGGGCGTCGCGTTGGCCTCCAAGGAACGGGCGCCGCGCACCGCATCGTAAGCTTTCCGACCGCGCTGCGCGTCTTCGGGCAGGTTGTAGTTTGGCCCGAGCACCAGCGCGATTCCCCACGGCGCCATGGCCATCTTCGGATCGAGCTTCGCGGCCTGCTCGAACGAGACCTCGGCCTCGTCGTGGTTAAAGCCGTAGGTGAACGCCAGCCCCTGATCGAAATACTTCTGCGCGAGCGGCGAGCTGGTCGTGACTGGATGATGCACTGTGCCGAGACCGGAATAGAGCGATACCTCCGCAGCCGCCGCCGAGTAGGCGATCGCCGCGCCGATGAGCACTACTGTCACGAGCAGAGAGTTTCGATGCAGCATGAGGCACCCAGCGAGAAACGAGGAACTTTCCACCGCGGCTCTCTCAGAGCCGATCGAGTTCAACTCATATGCGAGAGCATCGCGAAATGCCAGACGCTCTCGAGTTGGAGCAGCTTGGAATCCGGGCGGAGTGAATCCGGGCCGAGGTTCGAGGCGGAAGGTGCATTGGCCACAGAACTTGAAGCCCGGCGGATTCTGAAAGCAGAATTGTCGAAGCCGCATTTTAAGCGGCGCACTCTGTGGCGGACAACTCTCGAATAGGGCTTCATCTACCTCGAACGCCTGGGACGGCCACGCACAACCCGCGCCCGGTGCGAACACGCCCGTGCAATTCCTGAGAGACAAAGTTGAGTTGCTGACTGGGCGCGGTGCATCGCGAGGCGCCCGTTCTGACCGGAGTATGAACGGAGAGCTGCGAACGCGGCTTCCCAAAAGACCTAAAAACAATCGGAAATTAAGGATGCGATGAAAAGCCCTCAGAACGACAGAGCTGAAGATGCCCGATATTGTTGGGCTTTCTTCAACACTTACACAAAAACTTACACACTTTCACATTTGAGGGAAATAAGGCCAATAAAACAAAGAGTTTTTCGTTATAACCAAACGACTTAAAATTCTCGGGAGGGCAACCTCCGTGCGGGTTCGAGTCCCGCCCCCGGCACCATTCTTTTCGCTTGACCCGCTCCCTCGCGCAGCGTGGACGATCCGCAGAATTGCAAGCTCTCAAATTCGGGGTTAGCGCGCCTGGCGGGGTTCCTTTTCGTAGCAAGAAGATTGTGTCCATTCGCTACAAGAGTCGCTGAATACGCCGGATCCTGTTAAGGTCATCTACCAAACAGATGGCGCGATCCTTGCTCTGAGAGCCTGCCGGCGAATAAAAAATCTTTCGCTCTAAGAGAGAAAAAAAATGAATCTTGCATTGAGTTTGGGTTCAGACTCGAGGAGCAACTCCGGGTGGTCACGGGAGCTGCCATGGGAGAATCAAGACGGAATTTGCCGAAGAAGCATCTGGTATCGATCGTCTGCGATGTTTCAAATTCTAGTCGGCGTCGTCGCGCTGCTGTTTTCGACTCCGGTCCGGGCGCAGCAGCAGATCCACGGCGTACCGGGTTCGGCCAACGCCACCGTTACACTCGACGGGAAGCAGTTACCGCCGCCACCAATGCCATTTGGCGGTGTGATCAAGGAAAGCGCGAAGGATTCGACGCCGTGGTGGCCGCCGCGCGTAATGCCGCCCAAGGGCGCGCCCAATATCCTCCTGATCATGACCGATGACCAGGGCTACGCCATTTCGAGCACCTTCGGCGGCGTCATCCCGACTCCCGCGCTGGATCGCATCGCCAAGGCGGGGTTGCGCTACACGCAGTTCCACTCGACCGCGCTTTGCTCGCCCACGCGGGCTGCTCTCATCACGGGGCGCAATCATCACTCGGTGGGTTTTGGGGTAGTCGGCGAGTTGTCCACGGGCTATCCGGGTTATGACTCCATCATCGGGCCGGATAACGCTACCATCGGCACGATCCTGCGGGACAACGGTTACGCCACCTCGTGGTTTGGCAAAGAGCATAACACCCCGAGTTTTGAATACAGCGTGGCCGGGCCTTTCGACCAATGGCCGGTCGGCATGGGCTTTCAATATTTCTACGGGTTCATGGGCGGTGAGACCGACCAGTGGACGCCCTACCTCTTTCGCAATACGACCCAGGTTTTTCCATGGATCGGTAAGCCTGGTTACAATCTGACCACCGACATGGCGGACGATGCCATCAAGTACATGCGCGATATGAACGCAGCCGCACCCGATAAGCCGTTCTTTCTCTACTACGTGCCTGGTGGCACACACTCGCCGCACCAACCGACCAAGGAATGGATCGACAAGTTCAAAGGCAAGTTCGACATGGGCTACGAAAAGTTGCGCGACGAGATCTTCGCAAACCAGAAGCGGCTCGGCGTGATCCCAGCGGATACCCAGCTCACCCCGTGGCCGGACGGGCAGGCCGCTTATGGTGGTGCAAAGCTACCTAGGTGGGACTCGCTTTCAGTCTTGCAAAAAAAACTCTACGCGCGCCAGGCGGAAGTGTTCGCGGCCTACGCGGCCTACACTGACTTTGAGATTGGCCGGGTAATTCAAGAAGTCCGGGATGAGGGCAAACTCGACAATACGCTCATCATATACATCTGCGGCGATAACGGCACCAGCGCCGAAGGTACGCCGGAGGGCACGTTTAACACATTGACGGCCTACAACGGCATACTGGACGTTCCCATGCCTTTGCAGTTACTGCACTATGCAGACTGGGGCTCGGACAAAACCTATCCGCACATGTCGGTGGGATGGGCGTGGGCCTTTGACACTCCGTTCAAGTGGACCAAGCAGGTGGCGTCGCATTTCGGTGGCACGAGGCAGGGTCTGGCTATTTCATGGCCCGGCCACATCAATGATGTAGGTGGCATCCGCACGCAGTTTCACCATGTCATTGATATTGTGCCAACCCTCCTCGAAGCTACAGGCATCCGGGCGCCCGAAGAGGTCAATGGCATCAAGCAAAAGCCGATTGAAGGCGTGAGCATGGCGTACACGTTCAACAAAGCAAACACCAACGCACCGTCGAAGCACGATACGCAGTATTTCGAGATGATCGGCAACCGCGCGATTTACCACGACGGTTGGATTGCCTCCACGACCCCACCTGTAAGCGCCGGAGAGAAAATCCCTCAGTGAAGCGGCCGGATAGGCCGGTCGCGCCGGAGTAAAACTCCAGCACGAGATAGCCTTCAGCCTGGAGGGTTGAAGGCGGAGGGATGAAAGGCGTGGA
>JBAWCX010000073.1:0-4683 GCA_049590495.1 Binatus sp. (SeqCode) | reverse complement strand
TCGTGAAGGGGCATTCGGAAGAAAACCTCGTCCTTGGCTTGGGTGGGTAATGCTACTTGAAGAGTGCACCCAGTCGATGACGCCGGTCGGGGTCAAAGAACCGCACTTTAAGACATTCCCAGAATTTCAGGACTCCTCGTACGCCAAACGCTACGAGTTGCTTCTCCGCAGGCTTCTTCTGGAAAAAACATACGACTCGGCAGCGCTCCTTCTTGCAACCGAAAAAGGTGGCCCAAAAGGTATCTACGCTGAACCAGCTTCAGACTTAACAATGAAAAGGCTCTTGGCCGGACTCGCAGGCCACGTCGTGACATATGTGGCTAGTCTCTAAGTCGCTCCGCCAATTGGGGCGCTGGCCAGTAACTCGATCATTCGGCGCGAACGGTGGCGACGACCGGCAGTCCGTCGCTAGGCGCGAATGCTATGCCGCGGCGAGTGGCGTGGGCGGTGTAGCCGATCACCGGTTTTAATTCTACTCGCGACAGGATTTCTGCGATCACGATCTTCATCTGATACGTCGCGAACGCTGCGCCCAGGCATCGGCGGGCGCCGCCGCCGAAGGGGAAGAATGTGTTTGGGCTTTGGCGGGATTCGAGGAATCTTTCCGGCTTGAAATTTTCCGGATCCGGCCATAGCTCGGGACGCCTGTGCACCAGGTAGATGCTTGGTGCGATTGCCACTCCTGCGGGGAGCTGGCGTCCTGCGATTGTCATCGGCCTCGTTAGCGTGCGTCCGATGTTCGGCACGACCGGGTCCAGGCGCATCGTTTCGTTGATCAACGCCTCGACGTATTTCAATTTGCCGACGTGCGACGCGTCGAGTTGCGCGCCATTTAATACTGAAAGAATTTCGGCGCGCGCGCGTTCTATGACGTCGGGGTTTGTAACGAGCCGGTTGACTACCCACGCCATCGTGGCTGCAGTGGTCTCGTGGCCTGCCAGCATAAGAGTGTACATCTCGTCGCGGATTACTCCGTCGGGGAGAGGCTGCCCGTCTTCGTAGCGCGCCGCCAGCAGCATCGAGAGGATGTCCGCGCGTCCCTCGACGCCGTCACTTCTGCGCCGCGCGAACTCCGCGTACAGAATCGAATCGATCCGGCGCGTCAGCCTGACGGCTCGGCCCCACGGACTCCACGGGCCGGCGTCGATTTGCATCGCGGGGAGAGAGAACAGCGTGCCGAGCCGGCTCGAATAGAGCGCAAACAGTTTTTTCAGTGACGCGCGCAGGTCGGCGCCGGTGGTGTCGTCATCGAATCCGAATGCGGTGCGGATGATCGTTTCGAAAGTGATCGCGCGCATCTGCGGATGAATCGCGAACTGCCGTCCCGTCGGCCACGATGCGATCGCATTGTCGGCCGCCGAGCGCATCGCAACGGCGTGCGAGGTTATCTGCTCGCCGTGAAATGCCGGCAATAGGATCCGGCGTTGGCGGAGATGCTCGGCGCCGTCGAGGAACAGCGACGACTGCTCACCCATGAACGCGCCGAGTGGGCGGTTGGCCTCTCCCGCATGAAGCGCGTCGGAATCGCCGAGAAAGACCTCGCGGACCGCGGCCGGGTCGCTGGTAAAGACGAAGGGCGAGACGCCCGGCACGCGCACGGTGAACCAATCGCCGTAGCGGCGCGCGCACGCATCCAGGAATCGAAAAGAATTGCGCACGAAATCGAAAGTCGCGAAGAGGCTCGGGCCTGGCGGCAGCGCAGCGGAAGGAGGCATGGCGCAAGAGTTACTACGCGCGGTGGGTCGGGGGGAAGGTAAATCACTTAATTGAATGTGAAACCCTCGGTGGGTTTCACACTTCCTTCGGCAGGGGTGACCCCTGCACCCAGTGCTAAGAAAAGATGCGGGACTTCGTCCCAGTTAGAACTTGCGGGAAGCCAACTTCGAATTTAACCGGTTCCCTTTCTCGCGCGGGCCCAAAAAAGGGTTAGGGGTTAGGTTCCTTATTTCGCCGCGATGACCGTATCGCCGCTCACAGTGCTTTGCATCCGTTGTCGCCGCTTTGTAGCTTAAGCGAGGATTCCATCCATGGCTGTTGCGCCTAAAACGCTCGTTCAACCTACGCACGAGGTGCATGAGTTCTCCTCGACGCGTAAGTGGATCATTGCGTTCTCCGTGATGCTCGGCACTGTGCTCGAGGTGCTCGACTCGTCGATCGTCAACGTTTCGTTGCCGCATATGCAGGGTAGTTTCTCGGCCAGCGTCGACGAGATCGCGTGGGTCGTTACGTCGTACCTGGTGGCGGCGGGAATCATGATCCCGATGACCGGGTGGATTGCCGAGCGCTTCGGCCGCAAGCGCTACTTCGTCGCGTCGATCACGATGTTTATTGTGTCGTCGGCGCTGTGCGGGGTGGCGCAATCGCTCAACCAGATTGTTTTCTTCCGCCTGATGCAGGGAGCGGCGGGCGCGGCGATGATGCCGCTGTCACAAGCGATCCTGATGGAGACATTTCCACCGCGCGAGCAGGCGATGGCGATGGCGGTGTGGGGAATCGGCATGATGGTCGCGCCGATCATGGGCCCGACTATCGGCGGCTATATCACCGACGCGTGGAGCTGGCGCTGGAACTTTTACATCAACGTGCCGATCGGCACGCTGGCGGCGTTCATGGTATATCGCTTCGTCGACGACCCGTCGTACATGCGCAACCTGCGGCGCGGGCGCGTCGACCTGCTTGGTATCGCGTGCCTGTTCATCACGCTTGGCCTCGGCGAAATCGTGCTCGATCGCGGCGAGCGCGCCGACTGGTTCCACAGCCCGTGGGTGGTTTACTGCACAGCCGCCGCGCTGATCTCGCTCGCGGTGCTGATCTATCACGAGCTGCACACCGAGGACCCGGTCGTCGACCTCTCGATTCTCGAGAACATGAACTTCACGCTGCCGGTGGCGCTGGTAATTTTCCTGACCTTCACGCTCTACGGCACCGCGATTCTGAATCCGATCTTTCTGCAGGAAACGCTCGGCTACACGGCGTCGAAGGCGGGGCTGGTGATGGCGCCGCGCGGCTTTGGCACGATGTTCTCGATGATCATCCTGGGCACCTATGCGCGCCGCGGCGGTGACATCCGGCCGCTGGTCGGCATTGGTTTTATCTTCGTGGGGTTCGCGATGTGGGAGATGTCGGGGCTGAATCTCGCCTCCGACGTGCGGCGAATTGTGTGGCCGACTGTTCTCCAGGGCATTGGCACCGGCCTGGTGTTCCCGGGCTTGTCGGCGGCGGCGCTCTCGTCGATGGAAAAGTTCAAGATGGGACGCGCGGCGAGTCTGTATTCAGTCACGCGCAACCTGGGCGCCGCAATCGGCACGTCGTACCTGACGACGCTGCTGATACATCGCCAGCAGGTCAATCAAAGCTACCTCGTCGAGCACATCACGGTCTTCACGCTGCCGCATATGCAGATGCCAGGCGGCCTCAACATGGGCAATGAATTCGCGATGGGACACAAGCACGGCATGATGATGCTGTACGGGATGGTGCAGCGGCAGGCGATGATGCTGTCGTTCAACGACATCTACCGAATCCTGTGCGTGCTGATGCTGGTGCTGGTGCCGACGTTCCTTTTTCTCAAGCGCGACACACGCAACCTGCCGGCCGAAGCGGCGCACTGAAAAAAATTTGTAAGAACGCGAACGGCATCGAGGCCGTCGCGTTTGGAACTCAGGATTTGTTCTCTTAATCTCCGCGCACTCATGGATCCCGACGCGACGCGTCCGAGTCCGCTGGCGTCGGAGGCCGCAGTCGCAACTGTCGCATATGCGACAAACCCTCTCCGGGCTTGGAGCACACTGGATCGTTTATTCCGGGCCGCTTGCACGTAGATGAGTCGCGCCGTCGATAGAAGCTCATTAGCGCATCTCATTTTGCGGCTGTCCGCGTGTTGGTTCGCGCGCGAAAAAGGGCACTTGGGCCACCGGTTGTCAAGTTTGCAATCCGATCTTAATCGCGCGCGCCATGTTGCCCGACCACGGTACGCGCGCTAGTTAAGAAGCCGTCCTTGATGATTGTCACTCTTGGTGGCCTGAAAACGTCGCGCGGATCGAAACGGCTTAGTCGGGGGATTTGACGACCGAGATCGCCGCGCGCATATCCATCGAGCCGCTGCTTTGGAATCGAGATGTGGTGCGGGCAGGGCAGGCGGGCATCGCGAGATGCTGAGCGGGCTGATGGTCTGATGAAAAGAGCCGGTGCGCATGGCGCAAGTTTGTTTTGGCGCTTTTCGATCTTGCAGACCTGAAGTCGGCGCCGCCGGGCGCCGCGGCCGGCGTTATTGGCGCGGCGCGACGGCGATAAGAACCATTTCCGTCCTTTCCCGAATCGATTTCGCACACATCATTCACAGTTCCAATTCAAAATTTGAAATATCCATCCGACGGCACCTGACGGTGTCCGGCGGCAAGCCCGCGCGCGCGGCACGCCGACCGGAACTCGAAGCCCTGGGAGGTTGAGACTGTGCGAAACGGACCCCTGGTTCATCGACGCGCCCACGCATCGCGATTTGCTTACGGCGCGCCGTCGCCGTTGGAGCGTCTGCAATCATTGTCGGTATTCGGCAACCCGCGGGCGTTTTCGCGTCCAAGCCGCAGCGTGCCGATCGAGCCCGCGCCGTTCGAGACGCAGCGTTTGCAGCTCGGCAGCCGCCTGCCGATTAACCTCCGTCATTTCCTGGCCGAGCAACTGGGT
>JBAWCX010000072.1:0-3159 GCA_049590495.1 Binatus sp. (SeqCode) | reverse complement strand
GCGCAGCGCGCCGTCGGCGCGCGTATATCGGCAGCGGTCGAAGGCGCCCGCTATTCTGGTCACGACACCTGACAATCTCGCTCGGGCGCAGGAAAGATACGAGCGCCGTGGCGTCGAAGTGATCGCGGTGGCGGCACACGACGGCAAGATCGAGCTGAATCGGTTGATGCTCGAGTTTGGGCATCGCGGATGGTGCCGCGTATTGATCGAAGGAGGCGCGAATCTCGCGGGATCGGCGCTGAGTGCGGGGATTGTAGACCGGGTCGCGTTCTTCGTCGCGCCGAAAATCTTAGGCGAGGGCCTGTCCGCGATTGATGGGATGAGATCGCGCAGAGTGCGCGATGCGGTCGCAGTTTCAGAACTGTCAGCGCGCGTGGTTGGTGATGACTGGCTGCTGGAAGGCCGCGTGCGCCGAGAAAGATCCGGGGTCCCTCGGCTGCGCTCAGGATGACACAAAGAAACGGCTTCGCTCAGGACAGGCTCCTCGGCTCCGCTCGGGATGACACACTAATAAGATGTCGGAAAATACCGATGAGTTCAGGCGCACTGGTTAGGTTGCCGAGCCGGTGATAATATCGCCATCGTTGAATTGAATCAGATGGCATCGGCTTCTTTAGAAGAAATTTTCTCCGCGTTGCGCGACGGAAAGATGGTCGTGATGATTGCGGAGGAGCGCGAGGACGCCGAAGGCGACCTCGTGATGGCGGCCGAGAAAATCACACCCGACGATATCAATTTCATGGCGCGCGAGGCGCGCGGCGTCATCTCCGTCGCGATTCCCGACAAGCGCTTCCGCGAGCTGGGAATACCGCTTCAGCCTTCGACCGACAACGGCGACTCGAACGAGCAGGCCGGCGTGCTGATCGACGCGCGCGAAGGCGCCACCACCGGCATTTCGGCGAGCGATCGTGCGCGGGTGATCTCGGTGGTTGCCTTCGACGAATCCCGCCATGACGATATCGTCATGCCCGGCCACATTTTACCGCTGATGGCGCTGAGCGGCGGCGTGATGGTGCGGATCGGACGCGCCGAGGGCGCGGTCGATCTGATGCGCTCGGCGGGGATCGGCCATGTCGCGGCGCTATGCACGATACTGCGTGAGGACGGCGAGGCCGCGCGGCTCAAGGAACTGCGCGAGTTCGCGGCGCGGCATTCGATTCCGATAGTTTACGTCAAGGAACTCGTTTCGCATCGCTTGACCAACGAAGTTCTGGTCCAGCGCGTTTCCGAGCAGCCCTTTCCCATCGAGGGCGGCGCGCTGCAGGCGGTGGTATTTCGAAATGTCGTCGATGGACGTGAGCATCTGGCGCTTATAAAGGGCCAGGTCGGCGGCGGACGGTCCGCGCTGGTGCGGCTCCATTCGGAGTGTCTTACCGGCGACGTGTTTTCGTCGGCGCGATGCGACTGCGGCGAACAACTGCAGGAGGCGCTCGAGCGAATCATGGCGGCGGATCGCGGCGTGGTGATTTATCTCCATCAGGAAGGCCGCGGAATCGGGCTCGGGAACAAGATTCGCGCTTATGCGCTACAGGACCACGGGATGGACACCGTCGAAGCTAACCTGCATCTCGGCTTCGAAGAGGACTTGCGCGACTATGGAATCGGCGCGCAGATTCTGCGCGATCTCGGCGTCGGCGAGGTGCAATTGCTGACCAACAATCCGCACAAGATAGAAAGCCTGCGCCGTTATGGAGTAAATGTGTCGCGGGTGCCGATCGAGGTCACGCCGCACGCGGGAAACATCGGATACCTGAAAACCAAAAAGGAAAAACTCGGCCATCTGTTCTCGGAACTGAAGCTGATCACGTGAGAGAGTAAGCTGCTGTCCGCCGGCGGCTGTTGAATTGCAATGGGACTAAGACATCAGGGGCGCGAGCTCGCGCTCAAGGCGCTGTACCGGATAGATATCTGCGGCGGCGCCAGCAGTGACGATCTGTCGGCGCTGTTCGAAAGTTTTCCGGCCGAGGAAAGCGCGCGCAAGTTCGCCGTCCAGCTGATGGAAGGAGTGCGCGGCGAGCAAGCGGCGCTCGACAAGCATCTGGCGGACGCGCTGGAACATTGGTCGGTCAAACGGCTGTCGCGCGTCGATCACAACGTCATGCGAATCGCGCTCTACGAATTGCTCAGGATGGAGGACATTCCGGCGCGCGTTACTATCGACGAAGCGATCGAGCTGGCGAAGTGTTACGGCGATATCGAGTCGGGGCGCTTCGTCAACGGTGTGCTGGACGAAATCGCGGGACGGTTGGGGCTCAAGCAGAAGGGTGAGGAAATTGCGCTATCCAAGGCCGAGTAGGCTGCTCGGCTTCGTAATCGCCGCAGGCTTCTGTATTTCGGGATGCGGGTATCACTTCGCGGCCTCCGGCGACGCGCTGCCGTCGGGCGCGCAGACGATTTACGTCGCACGGTTTGGCAATACGACGAGAGTAACAGGCCTCAACGACGAGTTGATGCGCTACATCAAAGATGAAATCGCGCTGCATAAAAGGCTCACGGTCGTGGATAGCCCGGATGCGGCGGACCTCGAGCTTTCTGGCGATGTCAGGCTGTTTAATTCATCGCCGTCAAATTTCAACAATGCATTCGAGCCGACCGGCTACCGCCAGAGCATAACGGTGTCGGCGCAGCTCAGAGATCTCCACACGAAAAAGGAAGTCTGGAGCGCGCGCAACATCGGTGGCTCGGTGCGAACGCCGGTCGTGGGGACGACAGTCGTGACCACGACGCCAGAGTTTTTGCAGCAGAATTTGCGCGGTGGCGACATCGCGGAGATGAGCGATCTCCAGATTGCGCAAACGCAGACTGCAGCGGGGCGCGACCAGATGATGCAGAGATTCGCGCACAGCCTCTACGTCGAGATGGCCGAAGGCTTCTAGCTTTTCATTTTTTCACTTTTCACTGCGCGCCGCGCTCTTGAGGATGCAAAAACGTGCCGCTTGAAACCGGGCTGGCGTACCTTCGGGGCGCAGGTGGGGAACAACGAAAGCGCATCCCGCCAGTGGTCATAATCTTCGGTCCGCACGCGTTTCTGCGCGAGTACGTTCTCGATTCGATCGTTCGCAAGCTAGCCGCCGACGGATGCCAGCATCGCAGCTTTCAGATTGGCGCGGGCGACGATTACGGCGCCGTGCTGAACGAGCTGCGCGAGGACGACTTGTT
>JBAWCX010000071.1:0-7685 GCA_049590495.1 Binatus sp. (SeqCode) | reverse complement strand
CTACTCGTAGACCTACCGACCTTCCACAAACTCGGCGCGAAGCATCAATTTGTGGTGTTCGACATGACTTATAGATAGCAAAGACCCGAATTAGCGCAATCGCGGTGCTTTGGAGAACACGCGTCTTAGCGACACACCTTGCGCCGTGTCTATCTTTCCTGCGATACCGAGGGTTATGTCGATTCGCTCGAATCGCTTCGCGGAGGATCTGTAGTGTCCTACGACCTGATTATCAAGAACGGCACTGTTATAGACGGCACCGGCGCGTTTCGGCGGCGCGCCGACGTCGCGGTCAAGGACGGCAAGGTCGCCGAGATCGGAAAAATCACCGAGGGCGGCGCCGAGACCATCGATGCTTCCGACCTGATCGTCGCGCCGGGCTTCGTCGATCCACATACTCACTACGATGCGCAGATCTGTTGGGATCCATTAGTCAGTTGCACTTCGTGGCACGGCGTAACCACCGTCGTGATGGGAAATTGCGGAGTGGGTATTGCGCCATGCAAGCCCGCCGCGCGCGAGGTGGCGGCGTGGGACCTGGTCAACGTCGAGGCGATTCCGTTCGAGGCGCTGTCGAAGGGGATTAACTGGGAGTGGGAGAGCTTTCCGGAGTTTCTCGCTGCGGCGGAGCGTCGTGGCGCGGGAATCAATCTCGCGTTTCTGGCTCCGCTGACTCCATTTCGGCACTACGTGCTGGGGGACGAGTCGATGGAGCGACCTGCGTCGCCGGACGAGACGACGCAGGTCGCGGCGCTGCTGCGTGAAGCAGTCGACGCCGGCGCGTTCGGATTTTCGACGACGACCCTCCCGCAGCATATCGGCTACCAGGGACGCCCGCTGGCATGCCGGCTGGCGTCGAACGACGAGCTGAAGGCCTACGCGAACGTGCTGCGAGACCTGGGGCGCGGCGCGATCGAAGTGGCGCTCACGCGCCGCGCGGGGCGTGTATCGGAAGACGAGGAGGGATTGCTGGAATTTCTTCTCGACGAGAGCATGCGGCCGGTCACGTGGCTCGCGATGGCGAGCCGTCCCGACAAGCCCGAGGCGAGCGCCGATACGCTCCGGCGGCTCGAGCCATTGATCAGGCGCGGCGGCGTGCCGCAAGTGCTGTGCAAGCCGTTCGTCGTGCAGATGGATTTGCGCAATCCGTTTTCGTTCGCCGACATGGAGCTGTGGGGCCCGGTCTTCAATCAGCCGCTCGAGAAGCAGAAGGAGTTCTATCGCAACGCGGCTTTTCGCGCGGCGTTTCGCGAGGAGCTGAAGCGGCCGCATCTGTTCCAGGGCAGATGGAATCGGGTCGAGGTGCTCGAGGTGTCGAGCCCGGCGCTGAAACAATATGAGCGCAAGACCGTCGCCGAAGTCGCCGACCAGCGCCATCAGGATCCGCTCGATACGTTTTTCGACCTCGCGCTCGAGGACGATCTGAACATCCAGTACACGATGCAGCAGTATCACGAGGAAGGAATTCAGCGGCTGATTGGCGATCCGCGCACAATGATCGGACTGTCGGACGGCGGCGCGCATGTGAACATGCTGTGCGATGCGGGCTACTGCACGTACCTGCTCGGCACGTGGGTGCGCGAGCGGCAAGCACTGACGCTGGAGCATGCGATCAAGCGAATCACGTCGGAGCCGGCGGACTTCTTTGGAATCAAGGATCGCGGCAGGCTCAAGGTCGGGCTGCCCGCCGATGTCGCGATATTCGACGAGCGCAAAATAGGCTCGGCCAAGCGCGCGCGCATGCAGAACGATTTGCCCGGCGGCGGACGCAGACTCGTGATGCCGGCCGAAGGCGTCGAGTACACGATCGTCAACGGCGACGTGCTCTACGAGCACGGCCATCATTCAGGCTACCTACCAGGCCAAGTGCTGAGGTCGGGCGCGAACTAGGCAATCGTCGCGACGCCACTCGCGATCCACGCGAGGCTGGGCAAGGACGCGGGCGATCCCGCGCATCCTTCATTCCGAGATTTTTTATGCCATCCTTGTGATCGATGTTCGGATTCGTGCGGAAGTTCTCGCTGATAGTTGCGGTCCTCACTTTGACTTCGGCAATTCCAGCGCCACCCGGCTTGGCCCAGTTGCCACCGCTGATTCCTCGCGACATTCTGCTTGGCAATCCTGAGCGCGACAATCCGCATATCGCGCCCGACGGCAAACGGCTGGCATGGCTGGCACCCGATGCACACGGAATTCTGCAGGTGTGGGTGCAGACCATCGGGAGTCACGACGCGCGCGCCGTCACCGCCGACAAGAGCCGTGGAATTCACTCCTATATATGGTCATTCGATTCGAAAACGATCCTCTACATGCAGGACGCCGCCGGCGACGAAAACTTCCACATGTTCGGCGTCGATCTCGACTCGCACAACGTGCGCGATTTGACGCCGTGTAATGGCGTGCGCGCCGAATTCGTCGCGGCGAATCCGAAATTTCCCGAGCGGGTGCTGGTTGCGCTCAATCTACGCGATCGCAAACTGATGGACGTCTATCGAATCGATCTGCGCAACGGCGCCGTCGAACTCGATACTAAAAACCCCGGCGACATCGGAGGATGGCTGGCCGACGACGACATGATCGTGCGCGCGGCCACGGTCACGACGCCCGACGGCGGCACCGAACTTCGGATTCGCGACGGCACCGCGGGTCCGTGGCGCACCCTGATAAAGGCCGCAATGGAAGATCAGCTGGCGGCGCTGGACTTCACCAGGGACGGACAATCGATTTTTCTTGGCACCTCGATCGGCACGGATACCACGCGCCTGGTGCGCCATGAGATCGCGTCGGGCACGGAAACCGATATCGCGCACAGCGACGATGCGGACTTGAGCAACGCGCTGATTCAGCCGACGCGGCACGTCGTGCAGGCAGCGGCATTCGATCCGGGCCGCCAGCGTTGGGTCGTAATCGATCCGTCGGTTCAGGCCGACTTTGACGCGATCGCGAAAATCGCCGACGGAGATTTCACCGTCGTCGACCGCGACCTCGCCGACAAGACCTGGATCGTCGCGTTCTCGAGCGACCGCGCGCCGGCGCGCTACTATTCGTGGGATCGCGGATCGAGGAGCGCGACGCTCCTGTTCAGCGTTCAGCCCAAACTCGACGATGCCCCGCTCGCTCCGATGAAGCCGGTTGAATTCACCGCCCGCGACGGAATGAAGCTCAACGGCTACCTCACGCTCCCGGCCGGCGTGCCCGCAAAAAATCTCCCGTTGATACTCGCGCCTCATGGCGGACCGTGGGTGCGCGATAGTTGGGGCTTCGATCCCGATGCCCAACTGCTCGCGAACCGCGGCTACGCGGTGCTGCAGATAAATTTTCGCGGTTCGACCGGATTCGGAAAGAAGTATCTGCACGCCGGCGACCGACAATGGGGCCTCAAGATGCAGAGCGACCTTTCCGACGGCGTCAAGTGGGCCGTCGATCAAGGCATCGCCGATCCGAAGCGAGTCGCGATATCCGGCGTTTCGTACGGCGGCTACGCGGCTCTCGCCGGGGCGGCATTCACGCCAGATTTGTATCGATGCGCGGTGGACGAATGCGGCCCGTCGAATCTGTTCACGCTGTTGGCGTCGATTCCACCGTATTGGGAAGTTGCGCGCTCGATCTTCTCGACCAGGGTTGGAAGTCCCGCCGAGCCGAGAGACAAAGAGATGCTGACGGCAGCGTCGCCGCTGTTTTCCGCCGACAAAATAAAAATCCCGATGCTCATAGGCCAGGGCGCGAACGACCCGCGCGTCAAGCAGGCCGAGGCCGAGCAGATCGTCGATGCGATCGCGAAACATCGCGGGAGCGCGGTCTACGTTTTGTATAGCGATGAAGGTCATGGCTTCGTGCGGCCCGAGAATCGCCTCGACTTTACCGCCCGCATGGAAAAGTTTCTGGCCGACAACTTGGGCGGCCGCTACGAGCCGATGAAAGGCGATCGAATTCTCGGCTCGACCGCGAAGGTCCGAGTCGTCGGAGCGGGCCGTTAGCTCGTCTGGAAACCCTGCACCAATCGCGCGATCTACATATTGATTTAAGGAGCGATGGGCGCGAAGCTTTTGGCTGGATGGTGCATGCGTTACGCGAACCAGCATGCGGAAGCTCAAAACTGGTTCCGCAATAGAGCACTCGCCGAAGCATAGGAGGTAGCATTTATGCCGACCTACATCCTGCTCACATCGTTGACTCCCGAAGGCAGCCAAACGCTGCACAAAGATCCTGACCGGCTCGATGCGGTGAACAAGGAGATCACCGAGTTCGGCTGCAAGGTCGTCACCCAGTATGCCGTGCTGGGCGGCTACGACTTCGTGACGATCGTGGACGCGCCGGATAACGAGACCGTCGCGCATATGTCGGTAGACTTGTCGTCGCGCGGCACCGTCAAGATCACGACGCTTCCTGCCATTCCGGTGGGGCAGTTGAAGGCCAAGCTCAAGGGCCCCAAGCAGATCGGCAAGCGTTCGTAAGCATCGCGCTTCTCGACTCTGCTCCGCGCAAACGTCGCCCGATTGGCCGCAGGCGCTTCGCCGAGCAGTTGTGGTATGTGAAAGCTGGACAGCGCGCATACATCGGCGCGTTGTCGCGCCGCCTTACATCCAGGAGGAATCGCAATGGCCGAATTCGGAATCTCGATGTTCCCGACTGACTACGCAATCCAGCCAATCGAGCTTGCGCTCGCGGCTGAAGAACGCGGCTTCGAGTCGATGTTCTTCCCCGAGCACACGCATATTCCCGCGTCGCGCAAGACGCCGTGGCCAGGCGGTAGCGAATTGCCGAAGGAGTACTGGCACACTCACGATCCGTTCGTCGCGCTCGGCGCGGCCGCGGCAGTGACCAAGAAAATCAAACTCGCAACCGGAGTATGCCTGGTGATCGAGCGCGACCCGATCACGCTCGCCAAGGAAGTCGCGTCGCTCGACATGATTTCCGGCGGGCGCGTGATTTTCGGCATCGGCGCGGGCTGGAACGTCGAGGAGATGGAGGATCACGGCGCGGTGTTCAAGCGCCGCTGGAAAATCGTCAAGGAAAAAATCCTGGCGATGCGGCAAATATGGACCAAGGAGTCGGCGGAGTTTCACGGCGAGTTCGTGAACTTCGATCCGATCTGGTCGTTTCCCAAACCGGTGCAAGCGGGCGGACCGCCGATCCTGCTCGGCTCGCAATCGCCAAAGACGTTCGAACGCGTCGCGGAGTATTGCGACGGATGGATGCCGATCAATTTTCCGCGTTACGATCTCGCCGCCGGCTTGAAGGCGCTGGCCGAAGCGGGTAAGAAGGCGGGACGCAAACTTCCGGTCTCGATGTTCGGCGTCGGTCCGAATGAGGAACACATCAAAAAGTTTCTCGACCTCGGCCTCGAGCGGCTGATCTTCGCGCTGCCGCCGGCGCCGCGCGAGACCGTGTTGCCGTTGCTCGACAAGTACGCAGAGCTGAAAGCCAAGGCGCGCTGACAGCACCGATCTGATTTTTCGATGTCGCGGCTCTTGACTGGGTCAGTCTCGATCTTTAGTCTAGCCACCCTATCGACTAAAGCGTCGACGACATGCTCTCGAAGAAGTCTAAATATGCCCTCAAAGCAATGATGGTTTTGGCCAAGGAATACGGCCAGGGACCGGTGCTCATATCTGACTTGGCGCAGCGCGAAGGTATCCCGCGCAAGTTTCTGGAGCTGATACTGCTCGAGCTCAAGAACCAGGGTCTGCTGCAGAGCAAGAAGGGCAAGGGCGGCGGATACTTCCTGGGCCGCGACCCTCGCCTGATCAGCGTAGGGCACGTTGTACGCGTCCTGGACGGGCCAATCGCACCTTTGCCATGCGTCAGCAAGACGGCATACATGCGATGCCGCGAGTGCCGGGACGAGCGCAGTTGTGGAATCAGGATTGTCATGAAAGAAGTCCGCGATGCGACCGCGAAGATAATGGACTCGACATCGCTGACCGACATGCTCAAGCAAGTCGAGGCAGTAGTTACCGGCAAAGAATCGCTGAGTTTTGCGATCTGAAGGTTCTGGGTGTTTTTTTGGAAGATTAGTCTAGTCATCTAATAGGATAGCTTATGAAAACAGATTCTACACTGACTAGCCGGCGCGACGTTCAACCCGAGCCCGATTCAGGCGACGAGATCCTTCGGCGTATTGCCAATGCCATCAGCGGCGTGCGTTTCGGGTCCGTCGAGGTCGTAATCCAGGACTCGCGAATCGTGCAAATCGAGCGCAAAGAAAAATTTCGCTTCGACAAGGCCGGCCGCGGGTAGCCGATCGAAACGAATTGTCCACGACCATCAAAAATTTTGAGAGGAGCCCGGACCGGGGAAGGATCCGGTGCATCGTGAAGAGAGCCGACACAATCAACACCGAGCTGACCGGTCATCCGGAAGTTTCCAAGACGACGAGGGACTTTTGAGATGAGAAACCGCGCTATGCTCTTTCTTCAGGGGGTGCTTCTGGCGACTGTGGTGACAGCTGGAGCCTTGATGATGCCGGCTCCAGCTTCGGCGCAGACAGCGTGCCCCCCAACCATCAACGCGTGCGGATGCACAATCGATGCGCCCGGCTCCTACAAGCTCGGGTTGAATATCGATTCGGCTCAGGGACTTACTCCGGCCGGCGCGTGCATCGAGATCGCCTCGAGTTTCGTGATCCTGGACGGCGCCAAGAAAACTATCACCGGCCCCGGCGGCACGACGCCAACCGGAATTGGAGTTTGGGTTCATCGCAATTTGCGTTCGGATTTCCTGGGATTCCGGGGCACCGTCATCAGTGGCTTTGACGTCGGCTTGCTCATCCAGGGCAGTCAAATCGTCGCCGACGACGTCACCACGAATAGCAATGGGACGGCAGGTGTCGAGCTGTTCAAGGCCGATTCCGTCGAGCTGACCAACACCACTGCTGAGAACAATCTCAATTACGGAATATGGCTGAAGGCAACGTCTTCCAGTGACGTGACAAATTCCAAGACCGAGTCCAACGGCAACATCGGGTTGTACGTGGGATGCTCGGATCTCGGGCCGATCAGCGCCGGATGCACGGGAGTCGGCGGGTCACCGGGCAACTTCATTTTCACGGGAAACATCCAGGCGAACGCCAACTACGGCGTCGCGCTCGATATCGGCGCCAGGAACTCGATTGTGACCAACCAGACGCTGGGAGGAGGCACGCACAATTCGAAGGACGACCTCTTCGACGCGAATTCGAGTTGCGGCAGCAACAAATGGTTCGGCGACGACTCGACGGCGACCAACAACCAGGCCGGCGGCTGCATCAAATGACGAATAACGCATGACCATAAAGATTACGGAGGAGTCCGGACCAGGGAAGGATCCGGTGCACCATGCATAGAGCCACACTAACCCACGAGCTGACCGGTCATCCGGAAGTTCCCAAGACCATGAGGGGCTTTCGAGATGAGAAAATGCACTTTGCCGATCCTGCCGGTTCTGCTGGCGGCGATAGTTACCGGGGTGTTTCTTCCCGGACCTGCGCATGCGCAGTCGAAGCTTTCGGCCGATCCGAAGGATCAGGAAATCGAATTGCTGAAGACCGAGGTCAAGCAACTCGAGCAGAGGGTCGATACCTTGGAGGGGCTTGACCAAAAGGTGAAAGTTATCGACCGCAAACTCGAGGTCCAGGAGGAGACCCAGCATGAAAAGTCGCTCGAGATGCCGATCGTCAAGGTGGGCGAGGAAGGATTCTCGCTGTC
>JBAWCX010000070.1:0-7542 GCA_049590495.1 Binatus sp. (SeqCode) | reverse complement strand
GGACCAGGGCGGCAAGATCAAGCACGTCTTCCTGAACACCGGCGACGGGAGCATGGTGGCGTTCATGTGTCCGGAAAAAGTTCCGGGCGTGCCCGCAGAGTGGGCGACCGATATCAACAGCGCGCAGGGGCTGCCGGGCGCGTTCTACCATTTCGCGTTTCATTGCGACGATGTGGCAACGCTCGAAGCCAAGCGCGAGCAACTGATCGGACGCGGCGTTGATGTGACGCCGGTAGTCGATCACGAATGGTGTCGCTCGATCTATTTTCGCGATCCCAACGGCTTGCTGCTCGAATATTGCGCGACGGTCCGCGCGTTCACGGAAGACGACAAGGTAATGAAGCATCACGATCAGCCGGGGCCGATGGTGACCGATCCGGAAGACGCGAAGAGAGTCTACAAGATGCTGATGGGGCCGCAATCCACGCAGAAATCGAATCGCACGCCGGTGTGAGTGGACGCCGCGCGGCTGATTGACGATTGAAAAAAGAGCGGCCGGCGATCGATCTCGATCGCACGGCCGCTTTTATCTTTTCTTTCCGCGCCGCCCGATGCATTCTCCGACTGGCAATAATCCCCAGCAGGAGCTTTAACGATGGCAGAAATAGGACTCTTCGAGGCAATTTACTCGGCGCGATCGCTCAGGCGGTTCAAGCCGGACCCGGTTCCCGACGACGTAATCACCAAGGTGCTGGACGCGGCGATTCGCGCGCCGTCGGGCAGCAACGAACAGAGTTGGGAGTTCATGATTATCAAGGATGCGGCGCAGCGCAAAAAGATCGGCGACGTGTATCGCAAGGGCGGCGGAATTTTGATGGCGCTGTATGCGAATCGCGTCAAGCCTGCGCACATGAGCGAAGACACGTACCGGAAACTGATGGCGTCGGCGACCTATCTTATCGATCACATGGCGGATGCGCCGGTGCTGTTGCTCGCATGCCTCAAGCAGACTGCGCCGGCGGGAATGCCACCCAAACTTCCGCCCGAGATTGCCGCCGTGATGAAGAGCCTGGCGCGAACCTCGGGCTCGAGCATCTATCCCGCCGTGCAGAACATTATTCTCGCGTGCCGCGGACTGGGTCTCGGCACCGTGCTCACGACGATTCACACGTTTTTCGAGGACGAGGTGAAGGAGATTTTGGGACTGCCGCCCGAGGTGCAGACGTACGCGCTGATGCCGATCGGATATCCGGACGGAAAGTTCGGCCCGATCAAGCGGCGGCCCGTGAGTGAGGTCGCGTACCTGGATAAATACGGCAACCACTGGAAGGGTTGAGCGTCAGTCGGGTTCGCTCCGCAGCACTAATCGGGTTCGCTGCGAAGGTCTTCGGTGACTTTGCCGGCGAGGTGGCGGACCTGGTCGTGCTGCGAGAGCAATGACGCGAGCACGGCGGGGTCGGGCTTGCCGCCGAGCCGGTACTCGTCGGCAGCGTGCGCGAATTTCTCGTAAGCGTTCAGCAGCTTTACGAAATCGCGATGCGACGGACGCGAGGACTCGCGCGGCGTCGACGACGAAAACGCGTTGGCCTTGTTGAAGGCGTAGTAGAACTCGCCCATCTCCTCGGACGACAGTTGGCGATCGTCGAGCTTGAAAAAGGTGCGGCTATAGTCGGCGAGCTTGTCGGACAGATCGGAGAGCAGCGACACGTTCGCAGCCATCGTGCGCCGGTAATCGGAAGAATAGCACCCGTTGGCGGCGAGCATGGCAATCGCAATCGCGAGAAAAAAAACGGGCCGGCGAAGACCGGCCCGCCGAATTGATTTCAACAAAACGCGACCATGCAGCTTCAGCCGAGATACTCTTTGAAGAACGCGATGGTGCGCCCCCACGCCTCTTTGGAGTGCACCGGATGGAACGACGGACGATCGTCGCACATGAAGCCGTGATCGGCGTCGGGATAAAAGACCACCTCGGCCGGCTTGCCTGCTTTCTTCAGCGCGTCGCGAAATTCGTCCACTTCCGTGATGGGAATGAACGCGTCCTTGCCGCCGAAAAAGGCCAGCACCGTGGCTTTCAGGCCGTCGACGTATTCGATCGGCGCCTTTGCGCCAGGTTGCGTCGACTTCATGATTCTGCCGCCGTAGTACGGCACGGTGGCTCTGACAGCGGGATTGCGGCATGCGGTCAGGAACGCGACGCGTCCGCCCATGCAGAACCCGACGGTGCCGAACGCTGGCTTGACATCCTTCATCGCCTTGAGGTGATCGATCGCGGCGCCCATGTCCGCGACGACTTGATCGTCGCTGACCGAGCCCATCAGGCGAAAGGCGCCGGGCAAATCGTTGTAACCGACGACGTTGTTGGGTTGGCGAAAATAAAGATTTGGAGCGATCGCGACGAAACCCTCCGACGCGAATTGATTGGTGATGCGTCTGATCTGATCGTTGAGTCCGAACGCTTCCATTACGACTACCAGCGCCGGATAGGGGCCGCCGGACGCGGGACGCGCGAGATGCGCCGGCATTTTCTCAGCGCCGGTGCTGACGGATATTTCATTCGACACGACTTCCATGAGTGAAAACCTCCTTCACGAGATTCGCTTCCGCCGGAGCGGGTAGCGATCGTTGATGGCGTTTGACGTTGCGACGATCCGGCGATCGTTCTCGCATACATCGAGGCTCCGCTCAAGCGAGAAAATTTCAAGGAATCGGACCGCGGCCTATTGCTCGAGGCAGTAAACCGGTCGAGAAACGGCGCACGACGCGCTCGCACTTGAATTCCACCAGATGTCGGTCACGTTGCTCACGCCTTCAGACCCGGTATCCGCTCCGAATATCGTGCTCCAATTCTGGCAGGTGCTTGCCAGCGTCCCGACGACGTTTGGCGACGTCGATCCCGTCCACACCGAAGCCGCGAACTCTGTGACGTAGCTGCCATCAGCATGCTGCCAGATGCCGCTGTTGAGAGTGATCCCCGCGGCGAGCGTCGGCGCGTCGGCGATCTCGATGCCGTCAGGTCGCACGTACGGCGGCGACATCGGGGACATGTCGAAGCGTGACGCGGCAGACGCCGTCGAAGTCGCTAGCAGCGCGAGGAATTGAGTGGAATTTGGCAAGCCGGCCGCGGCCGCTTCACTTTGGCAGAGAGCATCGGCACTGGGCACGCCCTCGCTGGTGGCGAATGAGCCCTCGGACACGAATGCGATTCGCCCGGACGCCGGCGTTACGCTCAGCGTGCTGATGTGGCTGGTGTCGAAGCAATAGATGTGAGCTGGCGAGTTGCAGCCGGTTTCAACTGCGTCGTCGCTCCACGCGCCCGCCCCTCCGGCGCTCACACCTTGCTCGCCAAACGAAATGCCCGTGCCGATCGTCCAGTCCGCGCAGGAGGCGGAGTTGTTTGCGGTCCCCGCGTCGGTGGTGCCTGTCCATACGCTCTGACGGCCGACATCGATACCGCTCTCATCAAGGTTGAGCGGATTCAGGATGATGCCTGCGGCGATACTTGAAACCTGATCGGCGAAGGGCTCTCCGTCGGGTCGCGCGAAGCCGCGCGCGCTTCCAAGTTTGGTGACGGCGTCGAGGCTCGAAGTCGAAAGCCATGCGCGGTAGGTGCCCGACGGCAAATTTGCAGCCGCCGCAAGGCTTGCGCAGTCCGCGTCGGCGCCGGCCTGGCCTCCCAGGTCACCGTCGAAGGTCGTCGAAGTCACGAAGGCGACGTTGAAGACCGCAGTGGCCGTCGCGGTCGGAGTCGGCGTCAGGGTCGTGGTGAGTGTGGGCGTTGCAGTCGGCGATGGCGCTAAGGTCACCGTCGCAGTCGGCGTGATTGTCGATGTCGAAGTGGCAGTAGCGGATCCTGCGCTCGTTGCTGTTGCCGACGGAGTGGCCGTTGCGGTCCTGGTCGCACTCGCAGTTGGAGTCGCTGACGCGTTCTGGGTTGCGGTCGAGGTGGCAGTGGCGGTCGGGGTACGACCGCTAGTCGGTGTTGCGGTCGGCGTCGGCGTTCCCGTGGAAGTCGCGGTGGTAGAAGGCCCGGTCAAGCCCACGCCGATGAGCTTCACCTTTTGAGGGCTGCTGGCCGCGGTATCGGTAAACGTCAGCAGACCTTTTTTGAACTTGCCTTTCGACGGCGGCGTGAACGTAATCGAGACCGGACAGCCTTCTGCCGGCGGAATCGAATTGGCGCAGCCGTTTGAACCGAGGCTGAAGCCGGCGCCGGTAACGCTCACGACAGGAGCCGACATTTCGATGCTGCTCTTGTTGGTGAGAGTGACAACTTGCGGATTGCTTCGCGTCCCGGCCGGCACTTTGCCGAAGTCGAGCTTCCGTGAAGACAATCCTACCTGGAGCTTGCCTTTGGCGGCTGACCGACTCAGCTGCGCACTCGCGAGGCCGCTGAAGGCAAGTAAGACGGCGCAGATCGCGATCACGACGGCGATGGCTCGGCGCGACGAGATCACCCGCTGAGACTATATCAACAGCCTGACTTTGCACAGTGACATTGTGTCAAGAAGGGAACCATTTTTTGAGTGGTCGTGGGGCGCTCGCGAGGGCGCCGACCCAACCGTCGCTTCCCGCACAATGCCATCTCGCGCCGACCCGCCGCGCGCCGCTAGTATTGCTCGGCCGGTCGATCGATTCGCGTGCCCGGCCTGATTCCCGATGATCCCGCTTCGTGACAATGCCGCACCGCGCCGCCTGACTCCGATCAACATCATGCTCATCGCCGCGAACATCGCGGTGTTCGTGTACGAGCTGTCGCTCGGCGCGCGCATAGCGGTCTTCGTCGAGAGATTCGCGCTGGTGCCGGCGGCTGTCACGCGCGCACTCTCGAGCGCGCATCGTACGCTCGGCGCGCTCGCGCCGTTGATGACGACCGTCACGTCGATGTTTATCCACGGCGGTTTCTGGCACATCGCGGGCAACATGCTGTATCTCTTCATCTTCGGCGCGGCCGTCGAGTATCGGATGGGCGCGGCGCGGTACCTGATTTTTTATCTCGCCGCGGGAATTGCGGCGGCGCTCGCGACGGTGTGGATTGCGCCCGGATCGAGCGTCCCGGTAATAGGCGCGAGCGGCGCGATTGCCGGCGTGCTCGGCGCGTACTTCATCCTGTACCCGCGCGGGCGCATCCTGACGATTCTGCCGATTTTCATTTTCGTGCAGTTCATCGAGATTCCGGCGGTCATCTACCTGCTGTTCTGGTTCGCGGTGCAACTTTACGCGGGACTCGAAGAAGGGAGCCGCGCGGGCGCGATGGGCGGAGTGGCGTGGTGGGCGCACGTGGGAGGATTCATGTTCGGCGTCGCGCTGGGGCCGATGCTCGCGATGAATCGTCCGCGCCGGCGCTCGCGCTAGCCGATTCCAAGCATCGATTGTTGACAGAGTGGACAACCGTTGGCTTGCGGCTGGAGTAATAGTTGTAAGCGGTCATCGCATGGGAAATAATTTGCGTTCCTGCAATTCTGAGTTCGCGGTGGCTGAGGAGGCGGTGGTCAGGTGGCGGTTTCGTCGGACGATATTCTAAAGCGCGTTCCCCCGCAAAATCTCGAAGCAGAACAATCCGTACTGGGCGCGATTCTGCTCGACAACGACGCGATTAACCACGCGCTCGAGATTCTGTCGGCGGAAGACTTCTACCGCGAGTCGCATCGCCAGATTTTCCGCTCGATGGCGGAGCTCACCGACCATTCCCAGCCGGTGGATGCGATCACGCTGACGGACGCGCTGCGCACCAAGGGTGTGCTCGAGCAAATCGGCGGCCCCGCGTACATCGCGGAGCTGGCGTCTATCGTGCCGACCGCCGCGAATATCGCGCACTACGCGCGAATCGTGCACGACAAAGCTGTCCTGCGCAGCCTCGGTTCGATCGCGACTGACATCGCGAGTTCGTCGTACGAGGCGCCGTCGGACGTCGACGGTTTCCTTGACGAAGCAGAGCATCGCATCTTCGAGATTTCCGAGCGGCGGATTAAGCCGTCGTTCCACACGATGCCGGAGCTTACGCGCGAGTCGCTGAAGATCCTCGAGCGGCTGTACGAAAACCGCGAGATGATCACCGGCGTGCCGAGCGGGTTCGTCGACCTCGATCGAATCACGGCGGGCTTCCAGCCGTCGGACCTGGTGATCATCGCGGCCCGTCCCAGCATGGGCAAAACCGCGCTCGCGCTGAATATCGCGGCCTACGCGGCGATGGATGCGGACCCTCCCATGGGCGTCGCGTTTTTTTCGCTCGAAATGTCGAAGGAGCAGCTCGTGCTGCGCATGTTGTGCTCGGAGGCGCGAGTGGATAGCACTCGCGCGCGGCAAGGATTCCTGGGCGAGCGCGATTTTCCGAAGCTCGCGCAAGCGGCGGCGCGCCTGTCGGAGTCGAACATCTATATCGATGACTCGTCGGATACGACCGCGATCACGCTGAAGGCCAAATGCCGGCGTCTCAAGCGCGAGCGCGCCAAGAACCTCGGGCTGATCATAGTGGACTATATGCAGTTGATGAGATCTGCGCGGCCCGGCGAGTCGCGCGAGAAGGAGATCGCGGAAATCTCGCGCTCGCTCAAGGCGCTGGCGAAGGAGCTCAAGGTCCCGGTAATCGCGCTCTCGCAGCTCAACCGGCAGGTCGAGTCGCGCGAGAATCGGCGTCCGATGCTGGCGGACTTGCGCGAGTCGGGCGCAATCGAGCAGGACGCCGACGTGATCGCGTTCATCTACCGCGAGGAAATGTACAAGGGCAAGGAGAGCAAGGAGCCCGGCGTCGCCGAGGTGATCATCGCCAAGCAGCGCAACGGCCCCACCGACACCGCGAAGCTGACCTATATCAGCAACTACACGCGCTTCGAGAACTACACGCCGGAGACGGGCGTGTTCGAAGACACGGGTGTCTAGAACGAGTCGAGTTCGTTTTCCATCGGCTCTTGCTTGGTGATCGGGTGCGACGACTTTACGGTCAGCGCCGGCTTCGGCGCTTTGTCGATTTTGTAGTCATCGTAGGTGTACTGATCGATCGCAAACGGCAGTCCTTCCGAGGCCGGGAACGACGGCGCGTCGCAGACCTGGAAATGCAGATGCGGCTCCGATGAATTGCCGGTGTTGCCGAGATGCGCGAGCACGTCGCCGGCGTGCGCGGTGTCGCCCACCTTCACCTTGAGCGTGCTGGGCCGCAGATGCGCGTATGCGGCGAAATGTCCGTCGCTGAGCTGCTGGATGATGTAGTTGCCGGCGAGCGTGTCGTACGTAATCGGCACGGCGATTTTACCGCTGTTGGGGACGTTCTCGGGAATCCCGTCCTTCACCTCGATGATCTTGCCGTCGCCGACCGCGTGAATCTCCTGATCCCATGCGTGATAGCTGCTATTCTTGCTCTTGTCGCCAGTGAACGCGCTGCCGTCGTCGCCAAGCTGAATCCAGTCGATCGCATAGCGCTGGCCGATGTGCGGCAGCCCGTTCACCGGAAGCATCGCGCGGCGATGCGCCGATGTGTTTGAGGGAGCGTTGGCCGCGAGCCAATTTTTGCCGCGCAGTGGAGAGTGAATGACGATTGGATCGTCCTGGTTCAAATCGAGTGGCGCGGATTGAATCGTTCCGGAGCCGCTGCGCTCGCCGTGCTGC
>JBAWCX010000069.1:0-1721 GCA_049590495.1 Binatus sp. (SeqCode) | reverse complement strand
GAAATGGGCTTCGCGGTCCTGGTCCTGAGCCGCGGAAGACTGGTGCGCGCGGTGCCGCCCGTGGCGCGGCAGAGCGCGGCGCCCCCGCTGCTCGCGCGGCAGGTTTGGTGACTATCATGAGTTCGCGCGTGAGTTCGCGAGACTCGTGAGATTTGTATGAACTCGTTCGTTGCGGTACTGCGCAAGGACCTGATGCTCGAAGTGCGCGGCGGGCAGAGCACGGTCGCGCTTGGCGCGCTCTCGCTGCTGGTGCTGGTGGTGCTGGTGTTCGCGCTCGACGCGGCGCGCGTGCGCAGCGTCGATGCGGCGGCGGGCGCACTGTGGGTCGCGATGGTCTTCGCCGGGATGCTGGGTGCGAATCGCGCGCTGCTGGCAGAGCGCGACAACGGCGCGATTCGCGGTCTGCTGATGAGCCCGCTCGATCCCGCGACCCTCTACGCCGCCAAACTGGCCGCCGCGTTGATCTTCATGACGGTGGCCGAGGCCGGCGCGGTCATCCTGATGGTGTTGTTCTTCAATCTCGATTTCGACGCGTCCATCGCGCGCCTCGCGCCGATCCTCGCGCTGGGAGCGATCGGATTTTCCGCGCTGGCGACGTTGCTATCCGCAATCACCGGACGCACCCGCGGCGGCGATATGCTATTGCCGATCCTGGCCGTGCCGATTTTTGTGCCGGCGTTGATTGCGGGCGTCAAGGCGAGCGCCGCCGCGCTGGCGGGCATGCCGCTGGCCTCGATGGGCGATTGGCTGAAGATCATGGTCGCGTTCGACGTGCTGTTCGTCACCGCCGGTTACCTGCTGTTCGAGCATGTGGTAGGTGAGGACTCTTTTTAGTGAATGCTGATCGCATTGAGCGAGGTTGATTCGCGCTGAATGAACTCCGCGTTTCGAAACTGGCTTGGATACGCGACGCTGGCGCTGATGGTAGCGGCGCTGTTCATGGTGTTCGACTACGTTCCGCCCGAGGCCGAGCAGGGAATTGCGCAGTTGATCTTTTATTTTCACGTGCCGCTGGCGTGGGTCGCGTTCGCGTCGTTCGGACTGGTCGCGATCGCGGGCATATTTTATTTGTGGCTCGGCGATCGACTGTGGGACGACCTAGGCTACGCCGCCGCCGAAACCGGAATGGTCTTCTGCACGCTGATGATTGTCGCTGGCTCGATTTGGGCCAAGCCGATTTGGGGCACGTGGTGGACGTGGGACTCGCGCCTGACGACCACCTTTATCCTGTGGCTGATGTACGGCGGCTACCTGATGCTGCGCGCCAGCGCCGACGACACGCCGCAAGTAGCGCGCTTCGGCGCCGTGCTCGGAGTCGTCGCCGCGCTGGACGTGCCGATCGTGATCGCGTCGGTGCGGCTGTGGCGCACGATTCATCCTGCCGTGCTGGTCACCAAGCAGGGCGGGCATGGGCTCGAGGATCCGCGGATGGTCGCGACGCTGCTGGTGTCGCTGGCGGCGTTCACGGCGCTGTGGGCGTGGCTGCTGATGCTGAGATTCGCGCAACTGCGGACGCGGAGCCGGATGGGCGCGCTGGCGGTCAGGATTGCGTTCGCATCGGCAGACGTAGCGGACAAGCAAGCGACGGAACCGAGCTGATGGAACATCTGGGATACCTGTTCGCCGCCTACAGCATCATCTTTGCGGTGATCTTTCTGTACGTTGCGTTTATCTGGCGCCGGCAGGCAGCGCTCGATGCGGAACTTCGCACGCTCGAGGCG
>JBAWCX010000068.1:0-5071 GCA_049590495.1 Binatus sp. (SeqCode) | reverse complement strand
CAACCGGATCGCGATTTCACGCGCGCGCGTGGCGGTCTCGGCGGTGAGCTTCTCAATAACTTTGCTGCCCTCGAAAATATCGCCGTAGCCCGCGAGACCGGTCTCGTGCATGAGGACCTGCTGCGTGCGCAGGCTGAGCGTCTGCTCGGACTGGTCGGGCAGGGCGAGCGCCTCGCGGAAGCCGGGCAACTGGAGCGCGTTGACGCGGGCGTCGGCCGAGATGACGACCGGGAGCGCCTCATACGCGATGCGGATGATATTCACCTCGGGCTGCGGCTCGGTGAGCGTCAGCGAGCGCACCTGGCATCCAGCGCGGAAGGCGACGTCGTCGACGCCGTATTCGGTGGCACAGAGCTCGCGCCAGAGTTTGAAGTACGCGCGAATCTTGCAAATTTCGGGGACCAGCTCGATGCCGCTGTTGATGAAGAACGAAATGCGGCGGACGGTTTGCGCGAAGGCCGCCGCGTCGAGCTTGGGGCGGATCGCGTCGAGAATCAGCAGCGCATTGCCGAAGGCGTAGCCGATTTCCTCGGCGGGGCCGGCGCCGCTCTCCATGTAGTGGTAGCCGCAGCAGTTGATCGGATTCCAGTTGGGCACGCGCTCGACAGCGAAGCGAATCAGTTCGGTGGAGAGTCGAAACGACAGCTCCGGATGAAAAATCGAAGTGCCGCGCGCGACGAATTCCTTGAGCAGATCGTTCTGCGTCGTGCCGCGCAGCTCGGTCCATGGCACGCCGTGCTTTTCCGCGACGACCAGGTAGAGCGCCAGGATGAACGGCGCGGTCGCGTTGATCGTCATCGAGGTGTTGATCGACTGAAGTGGGATTCCCTCGAACAGGCGCTCCATGTCTTGCCAGTGGCAGATCGAGACGCCCGCTTCGCCGACTTCGCCGCGTGCGACGGGAGCGTCGGGGTCGTAGCCGTTCTGGGTGGGCAGGTCGAACGCGATCGAGAGGCCGCGCTGACCCTGCTTCAAGTTCGCGAGGAAGCGCTCGTTGGCCTGGCGCGCGTCGCCGAAGCCCGCATAGGTGCGGATGATCCACGGCTCGCGGGGCGCGCGAGCTTTCTTTTCACTGTCGGGCATCGACCCAAGGTTAATTGTCGAAGCGTCGGGATTCCAGCCAATCCGCGATACAAGATCCATCTCAACCGCGTGTCTCAAGCGGATCGGTTTTTATCTCAACCCAGGGATACCGGCGGCTCCGATGGTAGACGGACACGGACGGCGGCGGGAAAGAGAGGTCCGCGAAGGCGCCTGCCGAGACAGCGACGGTGCCGGGGATCGTGTCGATCCGCCAAATCATGGTGACGCCGCACTTCGGGCAAAACTGATTTGTGATGCGGCCGCCATCGTCCCCAACGCGAACGAATTCAGTCGCCTGCCCCTCAGTCAGTACGTCTTCCTGGCGAAACCAGGCGCCAAAGCCGAATGCGCTGCCCGTTTTTCGCTTACAGGCCAGACAGTGGCACACGGCGATGCGGACGGGTTCTCCAGAGCAGGTGACCGAGATCTGGCCGCATGAGCATTGAGCGCGACGAGTGGTCATAGTTGACTCCGATTCGTCTCATTGGCGATGTGGAGGTACAGCCGGAGAAGCGATTTCATACCATATGTTGGTAGTGGGTCAGTTTGAATTTGCTGCCAAATGACTTTTGGCTTCGAGCCGAATCGTTTCAAGCTCGGAAATGACTGCGTCGATCTGTTCATTAAGTTCTTCAACCGAAGAGCATTCAGCCGTAAGTTGAGGCCTCCGCTTAGCGGTGCATTCGTAGCTGATGAAATCTAGCGCAACCCAGACTTGTGCCGATTGCCCTGTTGCTTTCCGATAGCCAAGACCAAGAATCTTTGTGTCCATCAGCTTTCCGCCTTCTGATTAGCTTCCCATTCGTCCACGATTCGCACCATATCATCAAGCGACCACAGAGTATCAGACACGCCAGCGGCCATTGCGGGCGTTACCCTGGTCGTCTGATGGATGCGGACGAAATTGTAGTGCATGAAATAGATCGAAAGCGCGTGAATATGGTTTTCCAATTTCTTACTGAACGCATTTGTTAACCGCGTAAATCGGCGGATTCCCATTCGCATGGAGAGATTCTGGCGCTCGACATAACTGGTGTTGATCTCGTCGGGATTGGGATTGCCGCGAATTATCGTCCGTTCCGCGCTTAAGCAAACCGCTGGACTATAGCGCCTCTGACCTTCAGGCGGGGTTCCATACATTTTGACTAACATTGCGTAGTCAATTCCGCCGGGGAATGCAGCGTCCACGGCATCAAGATAGGCGCGATGCCCGTCAGTTGTTAGCTGCACGCGATTTGTGAGCCTACTCGCGAGGTCGCGCATGAACGTCCAAGCGGCGTCCGCATCGCGCGTGCCGACATACCACGATGCGATCAATTTCGTATCGGCATCGAGCGCGGTCCAAGTCCAAACGTCGCCGATTCCAAACTGACCGCGCATATCCTGCGGAATGTTCCGTTGCTTGGCGTAGACGAAACTCCAAATTTCGTCCGCCTGAATGCGATTGCAGGGTAGATTTCTGAGCGTCCGATCCTGATACTCGGAACACGCGTTGCCAGCATCGGCTAGTAGTTTGACGATGGTGTTTTTGCTCGCGCCAGTCATGCGAGAAATCGCACGGATCGAAACACCCTCAACCATCATGCCGATAATCTGAGCGCGTCGCTCGGGGGATGACTTGTTCATGTCAGATATAATAGACTTTTATACATGAACTGTCAAGCATATGAGTCAGTTCAAGTGGGCGGTTCGGCGGTTCTGTTACTTCTTGAGTATTCCGGTTAAGTGATGGACCTCCGATAGGGGATTGACTTATATGTCAATTTTAGATGAGATTAACGCACAGTGCCAGATCGGGAGCTTGATCAAGTTTGAAGCTACTGGTGACCCGCGCGAGCACCGAATCCCAGAGTCCGCACGACGGAAGCTTTTTATATCGCGCGGGATTCAAAGGTTTTTACAGAGCGACAGACACTTAGTAGAAGAAACGCGAGCCGACTTCAGCGATTTCGTAATGGGCGAGTTGATACAGGTAGCACTACACGTAGACCACAAAGATTGTTGGTTGGCTCGCCTGGAACGTCCTGAAGAGGAGATATGGGAAATCCGAATTTACGATACTACACCGCAACTCAGATTCTACGGACGCTTCGCCGGACAGGATACTTTCGTGGCGCTGATGGGTCCGCAAGAAAAATCGCGGGTTTGGCGTAGGACACTAAATTACGACAACATCAAAAAGGCTTGCGCAGCGGAATGGAACCGCCTGCTTAAGAATCCTGCTCTGTCCAAAGGAGATGACATCAATGCCTACCTCTCAAGCAACGTTGATCTTGCGTGAAGTCGAGAGTGGCGAACCGATTTCCGCGAAGACTCGCGCTTTTCAGCGTCGCCGTTTACAGAATCGGTTTCATCGCTTTATCTTGAAAGCCTTCAGGGAACAACAGCGGAAAAATGGACTGACTCAGAAGCAACTCGCTGAACGGATCGACAGCCGCCCAGAGCAAGTTAATCGGTGGCTCTCAATTTCTGGGAACCTTACGCTCAATACTATCAGCGACCTCCTTCTAGGGATGGCAGTGGATTTGGACGATCCTTCTGCAACACCGTTGCTTGAACTCGCTCGTGAAGTGGAGCAGGAAATCGTTCCTATCATTGTTCGAGATGCGGTCAACGCTCTTCCAATGATTCATCCGGTGGTGTTTGTACTTCAAACCCCCGAAGCAAACATTTCTCAGCACGAAGCGCCCGCCAATACACAGCAGCAGTCGGCGGCTAGCTCTGTTGACGCTGCGACGTTGAGTTATCTGATGCAGAAAAAGGTGTCTGATCTAGGTGCTTTTGTGAATGAGAGGAGCGCAACGACATGACGGAACCGACGGAAAAGCCCACTCCACCCTCGCAAGTTGAACGTGCGGCAGATTTTAGGACGTACTATGCAAACAACGTCTATATCGAATCGACTGCATGGGACTTGAAAATCACATTTGGGCAGCTTGATCGAGCAACAGCCCCGCTCTTAGTGAAGAACGAATGCTCGGTAACGCTGCCTTGGCCGCAAGCAAAGCTGGCCCTATTTTGGATCGCTTTGCACGTGGAAATGGCAGAAGCAGAAGTGGGGCAAAAGATTCCGGTTAGAAAAGACCTATGGCCGCAAGAATTGCCCGAGAAACTTCCTGATAACGTAGAGACTGATGCGGCGGCGGCGGAGAGATTCCGTAGAATCTATAACAGACTTCGGGAAGAATTTTTGAAAACGGCGTGAGAGAAAAATACCGGGGCGTGGCGGAGTGGATTATCGCGACGGTCTTAAAAACCGTTGGCCTGCTGACACAGGCCCGTGCGTTCGAATCGCACCGCCCCGGTCCCAAACACTTGCACTACAATCAGACGTAAATCAAGTTGGCTCACTTCGACCAGCGTTTTTGCGCCGCTTTCTGGGCGATTTCCCGACGCTGTTCGGGCGTCAGTCGTTCCGCTCGCGCTCGTCCGCCCTTCTGCCCGCCCAAGCGTCCCATTTCGACCGCAGCGGGGTTGCGCTTGTCCGGCTCGGTATCGGATGCTTGGCCCGTAGCAATGTCGCCGATCATTTTCGCTAACGATAATGGATCGCGTGGACGTTTCTTGCGCCTCTCTGCCATGCTTCAAGTATTGCACACGTTGAACTCGAACGCATCGCGACCGGATTTCAAACTGACCCACTACCCATATGTTGTGGTTCAAGGAGGGTCTCACTACTATCGGTAGTTTCGTTCCGTCAAAAATTGATTTTTCAGCGGGAACGGGCGTTGCCCGGTTTCGAGCGGGTCACGCACGATGGGCAGCTTGACAGTTTGTCCATATCGTAAACGTAGCACGCCGAATCCGCGAGCGTCAGGCTGAATAGTTCATCCCCCCGAAATGGGGTTGAAAACGAAGTTGGACGCGGCGACTCGCGTTGCTCGGGTCGTCAGGATTGGCGGAGTGCGCGAGGCGCGCACGGAACCTAACCCCTAACCCCTTCCCGCTGCGGGAAGGGGAACCGGATTGCGCGATGACGCGCAGGATC
>JBAWCX010000067.1:0-3294 GCA_049590495.1 Binatus sp. (SeqCode) | reverse complement strand
CTCCAGGCTGAAGGCTATCTCGTGCTGGAGTTTTACTCCGGCGCGACCGGCCTATCCGGCCGCTTCACTGAGGGATTTTCTCTCCGGCGCTTACAACTCGCCCTCTTTGCGGAAGATTCCCTTCTGCACGGAACGGAAGCTCGACGCTAAATGGGCGTCGCCAGCGGAGCCATTGTGGGCGCTACGCGTATCAGGTGCCATCTGAATTTCTATTGGCCGTTCGTCGGAGGTTGCCTAAATCGAATCGCCACGGATCGTAGCATCCGTGACAAGCTGAGCCCACCCGCCTCGATGATTTTTGCTCCTTACTGCCCTGTTGTGGACTCCCCGAAATCTGTGAAGCAAGTTTTCACGCCCTCAAGCGCAGTGACCTGACTGAAAGTAATTCCGCACACGAGAGGAACGACCATGTCACAGCAAACAGTGCTGACAACTGGCGAGAAGAAACTAAACGACGCCTGGGAACAGCATCTGCTCACAGAATTCGACGCGCACAGCGCCGATGAGGCGATCGCCACAATGGTAGCGCGGAAGACTGGACTCCATCGTTGCGTCCGGCTTCGAAGGAGGAGGTCACCGCGGCTCATTTCTTCGTCCCCCCGCGGATTCGCTCATGGGAGGCCTTTCGCTCATTCCTCAGGTGGTAGATGCGGTTTCAGTTCCGGTGATAGCGGCCGGCGGAATCGCGGATGCTCGGGGCGTGGTGGCCGCACTCGCACTAGGCGCTGAAGCCGTCCAGATTGGTACCGCTTTCTGTGAAGAGCTTACGCAGCGAAGATAGCAATCAGCAAAAAGCGCAACACCAGTAAAAAGTATAACTAGACTTTTCGCGCCCAAAGCCGCGCGCGAGTTAGAAGCCATTGAGCTTCTGCACGAAGACGTGACCCTTCGCGCCGATACGCACACACTCGATATCGGGGCGCGAAAACTCAACGGTGCACAACGGCTTGTCGATTGCCGGACATCTGTAGAGATTGGGCTCGATGGGCAAGCACTTGTCGAGGTCGAAATTCATCTCGGCGTAGTCGCCAGCCTTCTGTTCAGCCGGCGTCAGATTGGGCTGCGACCCGCATCCCGCCAACGTGAGCATGGCGATTGCCGCGATTGTCGCTACGGTCTTAGCAAGTGAGAATCGAATGGTCATAAGTAACGCTCCCCAAATTATTGAATCCTGGTTCCAATGTTGCCGTTCTGGCGGATCGCGCCGGCGCGATGACCCTCATGGGGTCGCACGTCCTCGCGCAATAGCTCGTCGAGCGCGAGGCGACTTATCACCTTGACGGGCTCACCGCTGGTCAGCGCCGCGAGCAACAGCAGCGAACGGCCAGTGACTTCGTACTTATCCCCCGCCTTTAGAGTTGATGTTGTGCTGCGCTCGGGATCGCTGGTGTCGATAAACATCATCCATTGGTCGCCGCCGACGAATTCGGGCAGAGTGAATGTGACGCGGTCGTAATAGCTGTTGATCACTATCAGCATGGTGACGTCGGAAGCTCTCCGCTTGATGCCGCTCGTTTGAGCCCTTCCATCGATGAGCATCCCGAAGCAATGCATCTTGCCGTCCTCCCAGTCACCCTTTTGCATCTCCTTGCTTGATGCCTTGATCCAGGTGACATCCTTGACCTCCAGTTCCGGGTTGTATTCGCCGCTGAGAAAGCGGCCGCGTCGAAGGATGGGGAGAGAATGGCGCAAACGGATCAGTTTCCGGGTGAAAGCAATCAACGATTGCCCCTCTTGTTTGATTCCCTCCCAATCCACCCAGCTGATTTCGTTGTCCTGGCAATAGGCGTTGTTGTTGCCCTTCTGAGTCCGGCCGAACTCGTCGCCGCCCAGGAGCATCGGCGTCCCCTGCGAAAAGAGCAGTGTCGCAAGCATATTGCGCTTCTGCCGCTCGCGGAGCTTGTTGATTTCATCGTCCTCGGTGGGACCCTCCGCACCGCAGTTCCAGGAAAGATTGTTTGAGATGCCGTCTCGGTTGCTCTCGCCATTGGCTTCGTTATGCTTCTGGTTGTAGGAGACCAGGTCGTTTAAGGTAAAGCCGTCGTGAGCGGTGATAAAATTAACACTTGCCCACGGTTTGCGACCCCTTTTATTGAACAGATCGGCCGAAGCGGCCAGGCGCGACGCCATTTCCGCCGTTTTCCCTTCATCTCCCTTCCAAAAACTTCTGACCGTGTCGCGATAGCGATCGTTCCATTCGGCCCAGCCCGGCGGAAAAGACCCCACCTGGTACCCACCCGGTCCGGGATCCCATGGTTCTGCTATTAATTTGACCTGGCTCAGCAACGGATCTTGCAGGCAGCTGTCCAGAAAGCCACCACCCTGGTCGAAACCTGCCGCCTCGCGCCCGAGAATGGTCCCCTCATCGAAGCGGAAGCCGTCGACGTGCATTTCCGTTATCCAATAGCGCAGGCTATCGGTGACCATCTGCAGTACGCGCGGATGGGTGAGGTTCATCGTATTACCGGTCCCCGTGTCGTTGATGTAGTAGCGAGGCTTGTCGGGTAGCAGGCGATAGTAAGAAGCGTTATCTATGCCCCTGAACGAAAGGGTCGGCCCACGTTCATTCCCTTCCGCAGTGTGGTTGTAGACTACGTCGAGGATGACCTCCAGGCCGGCATCATGGAAATGAGCGACCATCCGTTTGAATTCCCCGATCGCTCCGGTTGCTAAGTAACGCGGATCAGCTGCGAAGAACCCGATAGTGTTGTATCCCCAGTAATTGGTCAGTCCCCTGTCGAGCAGCACGCTGTCGTTTACAAACGAATGAATAGGAAGCAACTCGACGGAAGTCACACCCAAGCTTCTGATGTAGTCGATGATTTCCTTACGTGCGAGGCCTGCGAAGGTGCCACGAAGATTTTCCGGGACCTTTGGACTACGCTTCGTGAAACCCTTGACATGCAGCTCATAAATAATCGTCCGATCCCATGGGATGGTGGGCCAGCTTCGCCGACCGGCGCGAATCGAGCGGTCGTGGGCCCAAGTGAACGCGGGATCGACTACGACGCACTTCGGCATCAACGGCGCACTATCCCGCTCATCGAAAGTGAGATCGTCTCCCTGAGCGCCGAGTGTGTAACCGAACAGCTCGGGACCCCACTTGAGCTGACCGATATGCTCCTTCGCATATGGATCCAGTACCAGCTTGTTGGGATTGAACCGATGGCCTTTGGCGGGTTCATAGGGGCCGTGTACGCGATAGGCATATACCGTGCCTAGCGCCGCGTCGGGCAAATATCCGTGCCAGATCTCATCAGTGTATTCGGGCAACTCAATTCGCTGGATTTCCTG
>JBAWCX010000066.1:0-11145 GCA_049590495.1 Binatus sp. (SeqCode) | reverse complement strand
TTCCTCGAAAGGGCGAGGGGGAAAATCCCCCTCGCGCTCCTCCTGCCGGAACTCAAACCAACCCCGGCCAGACTGATGCATTTTTACTCCGGCCTGTTGATGTACTTTTGCTCCGGCGTTGACACCCACCAGTTCCACCCTGGATGTTGGGCGCACCCATGCCCAATCTGAGCGATTACAAGTGGGAACTCTACAACATCGCCGACGACTACTCGCAGTACAACGACCTCGCGGCGAAAATGCCGGACAAGCTGAAAGAAATGCAGGCGTTGTTCCTGACAGAAGCCGCAAAATACCAGGTCCTGCCCTTGGATAACTCGGGCTTCGCGCGAGTCCTGACGCCGCGACCGAGCGCGGTCGCCGGGCGAACTGTCTTTACCTACTCGGGCGAGATTTCCGGCATTCCCTTCGGGAATGCTCCCAGCATTTTGGACAGGGACTACACTATCACGGCCGACGTGACGATCCCCAAAGGCGGGGCGGAAGGAATGATCGTGACCCTGGGCGGCCGCTTCGGCGGCTATGGCCTTTACCTGCTCAAAGGTAAGCCGGTCTTCGACTACAACCTGCTCGACATGACGCACTACCGTTGGGAGGGTGGACCCTTAGGGCATGGTGTGTTGGCTGATGCGCTCAAGCCGGGCAAGCACACAATAGTGTTTGACTTCAAGTACGATGGACCGGGACCGGGCAAAGGCGGCGAAGGAGTGTTGAAAGCTGATGGCAACGAGATATCCCGCAAGAAAATCCCGCACACGATTCCTTTGCTCATGACGATAGACGAGACCTTCGATGTTGGTAGTGATACCTACACCGCTGTGAACGACGACTATAAGTTGCCATTCCGCTTCACTGGCACAATCGACAAGCTAACCTTCAACCTGGGGCCGGAGCAGTTGACGGACGCCGATCGAAAGACGATTGCGGAGAAGCTGGCCAGAGCCAGGGACTAGGCGGCCTGCAATAGCAAACACGGTTCGTCCTCAGCACCAGGCCTCAAAATACCAGCGGGGATCAAATAGGAACGTCCTTGAACAAAAGTCTTTGTTTCCTGGCGGTCGCGCTATTCGGCGCCACCCTCGCGGCTTCGGCCTATTCGCAAACCGCTAGTTCCCCGGCCGCCTCTGCGCAGAGCGAGGCGCCCGAGCTCCGCGTGGCCGCGTTCGTTGCTCCACCGGGCGTTATGGAACAGAACGGCACTCTGACCGGATTCAGCATCGATCTTTGGAACGCGATTGCCGCTCGGCTGAAGGTAAAGACGAGCTATCAGATCGTGCCCGACGTGAGCCATTTGGAAGAAGCGTTGCGGTCCAAAAACGCGGACCTCACGCTCGGACTCTATATAACGTCGGCGCGTGACGAGGCTTTCGATTTTTTCAATCCCTGTATTGCAAACAGGCTTGCAAATTATGGTGCGCGATAACTGGCGAGAAGGCACAGACTGCAAGCCCGGTTTGGGACATGCTTCGTCTGCTGTTTTCGCGGACGACCATAATGTGGCTCGGCATCGCCCTGCTGCTCGTCCTTATTCCGGCCCATCTCGTCTGGCTGTTCGAACGGCGGCGCCACGACGGAATCATTTCGAGTCCGAACTACTTTCCGGGAATCTTCGAGGCATTCTTTTGGGCGATTTCAACGCTGACGGGATCACCGGAGGCGATGCCGCATCAATGGGTCGCGCGCACGTTTGCAATCTTCTGGATATTCGCCGGCGTGGTTTTCGTTGCGTTCTATACCGCCCAGCTAACGACCACCTTAACCGTCGAGCAGATTCGCGGCTCTATCGAGGGTCCGGGCGATTTGCCCGGTAAGCAGGTCGCCACGATAGCGGGCAGCACCGCCGCCGATTATCTTCGGGCGCAGAACGCAGAGGTGCAGGAGTTCGCGACGCCTGATCAAGTGTATAAAGCTCTCCTGGACAAGAAGGTGGATGCGGTGGTCTTGCCCGCGCCACTACTCCTCTACTACGCAGCTCATGAGGGAAAGGGACGGGTGAAGACGGTCGGTCCCGAATTTAACACCGCACCCGCCGCGATCATGGTGCAGCTGGACAGCCCGCTGCGAAGGAAGATCAATCTTGCGTTGATCGCGCTTAGGGAGAACGGCACCTATCAGCAGATCTACGACAAGTGGTTCGGCACCGCCGCCCCTTAGGAAGCGCCAACTTGAAGTGGCTGCGGTTGCAACTCGTGCCCTTCGCCACGGTCTTGGGCCTGCTGCTGAGCGCGGTTCTGGCGGTGTCGGCACGAGCTCAACAAGCATCGACTCCTGCACCGTCGCCAACCGTCATGACGGATCAGGAGCTGGCAATTGCCGTCCACAATCCGTTTGAGGATTTCGTCAAAGTTCCGATTCAGTCGGCCACCGGATTTCAACTAGGTCCGCATCATAAGGTCGGCGACAGTGTGAACATCGAGCCAGTAGTACCGTTCTCGCTGAATGCGGATTGGGACCTGATCGCACGGCCGAGCTTGACCATCACTTACGCGCCCACTCCGCGTGAACAGTCGGGCCTGGAAGACCTAGAGACTTCTTTTTTTCTCACGCCGGCCAAAGAGACCACATGGATCTGGGGCTTGGGTCCGATCTTTGATTTCCCCACCGCCAGCAGCTCGGAATTGGGAACCGGCCGCTGGTCAGCGGGACCAACCGCGGCCCTCGTGTACTCGGAGGGCCCGTGGCTCAACGCCATCCTCACTGACCAACTGATGTCGTTTACCGGAAATCGCGAGCGCGGGAGCGTCAATCAGACCTACATCGAGCCTATGATCAGCTACAACTTCGAGAGCGGATGGTACGTTGACTGCGATCCCGCCATGACGTTCGACTGGACGGCCGATGCCGCCAACGCTTGGACCATTCCGATGGGCGCGGATGTCGGTAAGGCGTTCAAACTGGGCTCCCAGAATCTGAGTCTGCAGGTTGGCGCGTACGACCTGCTGAAGCGTCCCGATGGCGCCCCGCAATGGATAATGCGCGTCAGCGTAACCTTCCTCTTCCCCGCAGGCACTAAGTGACGAACGAAACATAAGTCCAGCAAGGGCAGCATGAACGGAGTGGGGAGGATCTATGTACGAGAACGCGAACCGTGCGGCCAAGCCGTCGGGCCATTAAAATGGCTAGCCGGAGCATGACGGGACAGAGGTGAAAAAGGCCGCCAAAAAACGTTGAAAAACAATGGGAAATTACGGATACGGAGAAAGCCTTCAAAACGACAGAGCTGAAGATGCCCGATATTATTGGGCTTTTTTCAATACTTACACAGAAACTTACACACTTTCACATTTGATTGAAATAAAGCCAATAAAATAAAGCACTTTTCTTCATAGCCAAACGACTTAAAACCCTCTGGAGCGAAATCTCCGTGCGGGTTGCGTCATCCGTCCCGTCTCTACGGTGTGATCTCTTACGATCCCAGCCGCGTATCGACAAAGGCGTCCTCGCGCCCGGATTGCTCGAGCGACATCCCACGAGTCTCCTCGATCACCAGCCCGAACAGGAGCGCCGGGGGCACGCCCAGCATCGCCAGCCATCCCACCACCGCCGACAGCCCGCCCAACGGCGCGGCCAGGAGCGAGATCGTGGTCTGCGCCGCCACCGAGCCGATCGCGCCCATGATCGCAAACCATCCGATCATGGTGGCGCGCAGCGCGGTCGGGAACAGCTAGGTTACCGCCGTGTTCGCTCCTACCATCGCGGCGTTGCCCGCCGACGAGGAGCAGGCAAAAGCGATTCCCAGCCACAGCGCGGGGGCCCCGAAGTGGGCCGGCGGTCCCCAGTAGAACCAGATCCAGGAGACACTCGAAATCAAACCCGCAGTCACCACCGTGCGCACCCGGCCGAAATGCTCGCAGGCGCGGGCGCCGAGCGGAAATCCGAGCAGGCCGACTCCGCCGCCTACGATCACCAGCGCGCTCGCGATGGACGGCGTCAGCTTCACCACGGAGACCGCGTGGAAATAGATCCAGGACTGGGTCGCGGTCGTCGCGATCGTGCTGAGCAGCGAGCAGACGAGGAGAATTCCCGCGCGGCGGCGATAGAGCGGCCCGAACACGTCATAGAAACGCGCCACCGAGGTCATCCCGGTGCTGAGCGCGTGCTCCCACCGCCGGCTTTCCGGCATCGCCCGCCGGATCAGCGGCACCAGCGCGATCCCGGCGCTCGCCAGCACCAGGAGCCATCGCCATGAATGATGGTTTTGCACCAGCACCGGCATCAGGAACACCGTCAACCCGCCGCCGAGGCCCATAGCCAAGCCACCGTAGCTCTGCCCAGCGGCGCGCCGCTCGATCGGCAATTCCTCCGACAGCGCTACTATCGAGCTCGCCGCCGAGGCACCGACGAACGAGTAGAAGATCGTCTGGAAAACGATGAACGCGGCCAAGCTCGGCGATAGCGCCGCTCCCAGCTCGCACAGCGGCATCGCGGCCATACACCAAAGGAGTACCCGGCGGCGTCCCACCCGATCTACCGCCCGCGACAGCGCCAGCGAGCCCAGCGAGGACAGCGACACCCAGGCCAGAGCGCGCGCGATTCCTGACTGCCCGAGATGGAAGTCGCGGGCGATCCAGGGGGAGGCAGTGCCCAAGATCGAGACCGCGAAGCCCTGGTAGAGCATCATCACGACGATCGCGCGAATCGTCGCGCGAGCCCGCGTGGAGTCTTCGGCACCCGGCGCGGAGACGGGCGCTGGCCCCTCGCTCTGCGCTGCGGACGTGGCTTGCGTGCGAGGCGTTATCGTCACTTCACCCCCTAAGTGTCCTGAGTTCGAGATTCGTAGCAAGTTTCGAGAAAATAGACAGCAGTTCCAACGCTTTGTTGTTCAACGCACTTCAACCCACTTTATTCGCTAGGTCCTGAGGATCATCAAGAAAGCTTAGCTCCCAGACCTAGCGAACCTGATTAGAGTTTGGTGAAGCCGTCACGGCTCCATCCTTCCGATCCGACTCCGTTGTGGACTATGAATAGCCCGTCAGGGTCGTACTTCTTCTTGATTTCGGCAAGGCGGGGATAATTGCTGCCCCAATAGGCCCGCTGAAAATCCTTCTGGAAGTAATTGCTCTCGCTCACGTAGGCGGCGTCTTGCCCCGCGACGGCGCGAAGCCGATCCATTGCCTGATTAATCATGCTCGCGGCTTTGCGCGCGGTGGCAAGGTCCGGTTCATGTCCGCTGATTCCGGGATACGCAGCTCGCTGGCCGTCGCCCGCGATCACGAGCGCGAACGCATCGAGGACCGCCGGATTGGTACAGGTGTCTTTCGCGAGTGCGAGCGCCTCGGGCGGCGACCCCGCAAGTCCCTTGTTGAAATGGAGCGCGAATCCGAAATGGCGCGAGGCGCCAAATAGCGCGTCAGCGAGGTGCTGCTGCGCATCGTCACTGAGGAGCGATGACGGCAACCACAGCGACTCATATCCCCACCAGAACGTCGCGACCTCCCCGGTTTGTCCCTTCCACCATGCGTTCTCGACACTGGCGCCGGGCCGATTGTCGAAAGTGACGGCGGGGTTGCTCATCACGTGCAGGAGGACATCATCGACCAATGCATGAAGCGGATTGCCATTTCGAGGGAACGCGATTTCGGGCCAGTGCTCTTTCCAGAATTCGGAGTCCCAGTAGTGCCGCGCCGCTATACAGGCCATGTCCGTGCGGCCCTCGATCGAGCAGCCGCTGCCCGAATTCGCTACCCAGTCGAGCAATGGCTGCCAGGTTTTTTTCACCTGGTCCGTGTCCAGCCCGTGGGCCATCATGCTGATTCTGAGCTTGTTGTCAGGGGTCAAGTGCGCCTGCTCGCCCCAATGGTCGTTAAAGAGATGCTCCCGGTAGAAGCTCACGAACTGCCGGATCAGGCGCCAATAGGAATCATCCGAATCCGCCTTGACCGTCAGATTGACAGAGCCGAAGTACTCGGGAAGGTCGTGCACGAGCAGCGTCATCTTGCTCACCACGCCGAAGGTGCCGCCACCGCCGCCCTTTAGGGCCCAGAACAGATCCGGATTTGTGCATGCGTTCGCGATACGAATCTGGCCGTCGGCGGTTACGACCTCGGCCTCGAGCAAGCTGCCCGCTGCGGTCCCATAGTGCTTGGAGAGACTTCCGAACCCACCCCCCTGAACAAGGCCCGCAAGGCCCACAGTCAGACATCCGCCGCCCTGAACGTATTTGCCGGCTTCGGTGGTAACCGCCTGATACGCCCATTTTCCGATCGTCCCCGCGCCGACCGTTACTGCCGGCTGCGGCTTCATCACGCGCTCGCATCCATTCGGAACGAATGCGCTGTGCATCTGGATATCTTTCATATGACGCGTCCAGATCAGCAGTGAGTCGGGCGCATTGGATGTCCCCTGGTAGCTATGGCCTCCGCCTTTGATCGCCAGGCGCAGATTGTTCTCGCGCGCGAATTTCACCGCCTGCGCGATATCGCCGGCGTTTCGCGCCGCGACCGCATGAACACTCGGCTTAGTCGCCCACGCATCGACCCATCCGAAGCTCTCCGTGAGCCCGGGCTGTTCGCCGACGTAATAGGGATTCTCGACATTCTTGATGAGAGCCTGTGCGGCGGCACCGGTCGCATCGGTCTTGAGGTCCGCGATCGGAAAGTCCACCGGGATCAGATTTCCGCCGACCGCCTCGTTGAGTTGCTTCCACTTGTCTGCCGATGGCCACCCGGGATCGGATGGACGCACGCGGCGAATCGTGGTGTCCGCCAGAAGGTTGTGGGGCAGAGCCGGTAGCAGGGCGGCCGACCCTACGACTTTCAAAAAGGTTCGTCTGTTCATTTGCGCAACCTCTTTCGCTTGCGCGGAGATTTGGTTTCGATCGTGTCGCCGGGGATGAACGCGGACACCAGGAAATGGATCGTCGTCTCGAGTGCGTCGCGATCGCTGATCATCTGCAAGTCAGGGGTGTTGTGGCGATGACGAGCGAACCAGGTTGCGGCCTCGATGATGAAGCGCGCCGCCGTCGGCGCATCGGGCACCGGTTTGAAGTGACCGGTCTCGACGCGGCTCGTGATGTAGCGCGCGAGCGCATCGACCGTCCGGCCCCGCCCTTCCACGAACAGCATCTGGGCCAGCTCGGGAACGTCGCTGGTTGAGCGTTCCACGAGATCGAAGCCGTGCCGATTGCGTTCGAGTACGGAGTAGAACTCGCGCAGGACTCCCACGAGCTCCGCGCGTGCATCGGCGGGTTCCCGGGTCCTGAGCGCCGCGCGCAGAGCCTCGAGGCGCGCATTCTTCGAGCCCTGCTCGCGAATGCGTTGTACCATCGTCTCGAACGAAACCGGCGCGATGGGAGGTTTCTGCGGGGTTTGCGCAGTACTGTTGAAACCCCGCTCGCAGACTAGCTGGAACAGCGCTTCCTTGCTCTCGATGTAGTTGTAGAGGGTGCCCTGCGACACCCCCATCTCGCGCGCGATGTCGGACATCTGCGCCTGCCGGTAGCCCTTGGCGGTAAAGACCTTGGTGGCGGCTTTCAGCAGATCGGCCAGCCAGCTGTCGGGGCGCACTCGCATATAAGTGCATCTGACATAAATGAACGACTCAGTCAATCACTCTGAACGGCCCGGTCGCGCCGGCTCAGAGTTTTACTAGCGCGCGCAACAGTGGGTATTGCGGAAGATCTCGCGCTCCTCAGAGAGGCTGCGCCACACAAAGTGCATCGTCGCGCGAACGGCGAGACCCAGCTGAATGTCCCGCTCTTTTGGCCGCCGACGAAGGTCGCCGTTGTTCATACTCAAAATCTAAATCCGAACGTATTGATGGTGGAGCCCACCGAGGATCGCGATCGCCACGATGCTGCCGACCCGCTGTGAGCGTCGAGAGATCGGCGCGTCCTTGTCTAACGACAGATGAGTCCGCACCGCGTTGTAGTACGCGGCGTAGGTTTTGAGAATCTCACACAGGTGCGCCTCGCCATAGACAATCATGTGGTCCCATTCGCGCCGGATCGAGCCGATCAACCGCTCGACTTGTCCGTTCTGCCAGGGTGAGCGCGCAGCGACCGGGTGATCGCGGATGCCCATCGCACGAATGCGCCGCGTGTACGCTGTCCCGAAGGCGCCGTCGCGGTCGCGAAGCAGATGATGTGGCGCTTCGTCCCAAGGAAAGGCCTCAGTTACTTGCCCGGCAATCCACTCTGCCGTCGGATCACTGGTCACAGCGATCCGGACCAGCCGTCGTCGCGCGCGGCGAAGAATCACCAGGCCATAGAGCAGCCTGAACGAGATGGTGCGGACTACGAATAGGTCGATCGAGGCTATCCCCGCAGCGTGATTGCGCAGGAACGTCTTCCAACCCTGCGATCGCGGTCGACCGGTTCTGATCATATATCGTCCTACGGTCGATTCACTGACATCGATGCCAAGCATCAGCAGCTCGCCATGGATCCGGGGTGCGCCCCAGGTCGGATTCTCGTTGCTCATCCGGCGGATCAGCCCGCGGAGTTCGCGATCGATCCTGGGCCTGCCGCCACGGCGCCAAGATTTCCAGCGCCAATACGCTCGAAAGCCGCAGGCGGGACAACCAGACCAGCTTCAGACGATCGATATTCCGCAGCCGAGACCGCGCCGACGCCGCGCGGTTTAACACCAGCAGCTGCTGGCGCAAGACCAGGATCTCAGCCTCGCGTGAGGCGCGAGCCTCGATCACCGAGCGCAATGCGAGCAAAATACGAGTCAGCCACGCGAGCATCGCGCGTCTCAGTAGCACAACTGCGCGGCGCCGTCACGCGGACGAACTTTTGACCAGGCACAGCCAGTGTTCTTCGCGATCATGAAAGAGCGAGCGCTAACGAAAGGGACATCGCTGTAGATCTAGCCTCGCCGAAGCGCGCCGGAGAAGCGACCAGCTTTGATTTGCCAACCGGTGGCCCGCAGAAAAGTCGCAGTACCGTGATGCACGGGCCTAGACGCAACCGGCACCAAAACCGGCACCAGGCCTTGGTTCAGAATTCGAGAATTGCGTAAGTCCTTGATTTTATTGGTGGGCGGTGCAGGTTTCGAACCTGCGACCCCCGGCTTGTAAGGCCGATGCTCTACCACTGAGCTAACCGCCCGCGCCCGAAATGTTAGCAAAAAAAGACGGCCGCGTGTGTTAACGACACACCGGCCTTATTCTATTTACAGAATCTATTCGTGACGAGAGTGACGCTGCGGCCTGCCTAGGAACCTGCCGGCGGCGGCGACGACGCTGGCGCCGCGCCGACGCTCTCGTTCAGCGAGTCCTTCAACTGCTTGCCCGGCTTGAACTTCGCCGACCGGCTCGCCGCTATCTCGATCGATTCCCCAGTCTTTGGATTGCGCCCCGTGCGCGCCTGGCGTTCCGATACTGAAAACGTTCCAAACCCCGAAATGTTCACGCGCTCGCCCTGGCGCAGCGCAGCTATGACGTCGTCGAGCACGATGTTAATGGCGCGTTCGGCATCGGCCTTGTTGAGGGGAAGCTTGTTTGACAACGCTTCTATGAGTTCAGCCTTGGTCATATGTACCCTTCAGCGGTCTTGCCGAATTTCCGCGACCGCACTTTGAGCCGCGCGCTTCCGTTCCTCCCGGAAGGCGCGGAGTCCCCCGCGCAGAACCTATGACAGGTTCGTCGATACCGTTGTATCGTCTTCGTCCCCCGGAGTCATTGGGACCTTCGGTTCCGGCTCGCGCAGGAACGCCAGGTCGCTGTCACCCTTGCCCGTCTTGAAGAACGTATCCGGATCGGTCAACACCAGCGCGTGCTTGAGCACTTCATCCATATGCTCGATCTGAATCAAGGTGATGCCCTTCATAATCTGCGGCGGGATCTCCTCGATGTCCTTCGCATTGTCCTTCGGCATCAGAATCGTCTTGATGCCGCCGCGGTGCGCCGCGAGCACCTTCTCCTTGAGTCCTCCTATGGGCAGCACCCGCCCGCGCAGCGTGATCTCGCCGGTCATCGCAAGGTCGTTGCGAATCGGCGAGCGTGTCAGCGCCGACACCAGCGCCGTCGCGAGCGTGATTCCCGCCGACGGCCCGTCCTTGGGAATGGCGCCTTCGGGAATATGAATATGAATGTCGATACGGTGATAGAAGCCGCGATCGAGCCCAAGGACCTCGGCTCGCGAACGCACGTATGACAGCGCGGCCTGCGCCGATTCCTGCATCACGTCGCCGAGCTGGCCGGTGATGGTCAGCTTGCCGCGTCCCGGAACGATCGTCACCTCGACGCTGAGCAGCTCGCCGCCGAGCTCCGTCCACGCCAGCCCGGTCGCCACTCCGACCTGCGGTACGGTCTCCGCCGTGCCGTAGCGGAACTTCGGAACGCCGAGGTACTTGCCCAGGCTCGAGCTCGAAACCTTGACGTGCGCATTGCGATCGGTCTTGACGACTTCGACCGCCACCTTGCGGCAGATCGACGCGAGCTCGCGCTCGAGATTTCTGACTCCCGCTTCGCGCGTGTAATGACGGATGATGCCCTGGATTGCGCCGTCGGACACCTCGATATTCTCCGGGCGCAGCCCGTTGGCCTCCTGCTGCTTCTTCAGCAGGTATTTTTTCGCGATGTTGAGCTTCTCCGTTTCCGTGTAGCCGGGAATCCGGATGACTTCCATCCTGTCCTGCAGCGGCCGCGGGATGCGGTCGAGAGTATTCGCCGTCGTGATGAACATCACCTTCGACAAATCGTAGTCGCAGTCGAGGTAATGATCGTTGAACGTACAGTTCTGCTCGGGATCGAGCACCTCGAGCAGCGCCGACGACGGATCGCCGCGGAAGTCGGTCGACATCTTGTCCACTTCGTCGAACAGCAGCACGGGGTTGGACGATCCCGCCTTGCGCACCGACTGGATCACCTTGCCGGGCAGCGCGCCGATGTAGGTCCGGCGATGTCCGCGGATTTCAGCTTCGTCGCGTACGCCGCCGAGCGACACGCGGACGAATTTGCGACCAGTCGCGCGCGCCACCGACTTGCCGAGCGACGTCTTGCCGACGCCCGGAGGGCCGACGAAGCAAAGGATCGGCGCCTTGCCTCCCGGCGCCAGCTTGCGGACGGCCAGATACTCGATGATCCGGCGCTTGATTTTCTCGAGACCGAAGTGGTCCTCGTCGAGGATGCGGCGCGCCGCGGCGATGTCGATTGGCGCTTCCTCGGGAAGGGCCCAGGGCAAATCGACCAGCCAGTCGA
>JBAWCX010000065.1:0-1843 GCA_049590495.1 Binatus sp. (SeqCode) | reverse complement strand
AGTGTGCATCCATCGCTCGCGTGTCTCGACCGCGGAGCCGTCGTGGCATTAGAATGGACGCGTGGCGGCACGCAACCCCAACTCCAGGACCACGCCGGGCGATCTTATCTTTGGCGATTTCGACCGGGCGGTGGACGCGTTCTTCGACGAGATGCTGGTCGATCGATGGAAATGCGGCGTCGCGTCAGGGTTCGAACGCACCGAGCTTTCCGACTTGCCCGACCGTTACGAAATTCGCCTGGCTTCGCGCGGAATCGATCGCAAGACGATCGAAATCGAAAGCCGCGGCCAGCGCCTGACCGTGCGCGCGGGCGCCGCGGAGTTCGGGCGGCTCGAAAGCGTCTTCACCTTCGCGGAAAACGTGGAGCCCGAGTCCGCTTCGGCCCGATGGTCGGACGGCGTTCTGACCGTAATCGTCCCCAAGCACAAAGCCCGAAAGATCGCGCTCAAGGCGGATTGAATCCCGCCCGTTTGCCGGAGCCCGCATGGCCGAAGATATCGCACCCGCCGGTCCTGTAACCCCAATCGAGCCGCAAGCCGCCGAGGCTGCCGCGGCGCTGAGTCCCGCGCAACTTCGCGCGAGCGTTGCGATCGACGGCGCCGAGCTCAAGCGCGCCGCGGAGACCGACCGCGACGCGGAGCTGCTCGGGCAGAGCCGCGCGATCGACGCGATCAAGCTCGCGATCGGAATCGACGCGCCCGGCTACAACGTTTTCGTAAGCGGCTTGCGCTCGCGGCACGAGCGCGAGTCGGTGCTGCGTATCCTCAGAGAGAAAGCGGCGACGATGCCGACGCCCGGCGACTGGGTGTACGTAAATAATTTTCGCAATCCCGAATCTCCCGTCGCGATTTACCTGAAGCCGGGACAAGGTGTCGAGCTGCGGGCGCGAATGACCGAGTTGGTGAGCTTCGTGCTCGAGCAGTTGCCCAAGGCGTTCCGCCGCGAGGACTTCGATCAGGAGCGTGCGGCGTTGCGCGACAAGTACAACAAGCGCGCGCAGGAGCTGTTCGGCAATCTCGAGACGCGGGCGCGCGAGCGCGGCTTTGCGATCGAGAGCACTGCCACCGGCCAGGTGATTTTCATCCCGTTGATCGACGGCAAGATGCCCGAGTCGCCCGAGGTGCTCAACAAGGCGATGGCGGCGAAGACTGACGCCGAGCGCGAGCAACTGGCGAAGGCGCAGGGCGAGCTGCAGGACGAGCTGGCGACGCTGACGCTGCGGCAGCAGGAGATGATGCGCGAGCTGATCGACGACATCCGCGCAATCGAGCGCGCGTTCGCGGCGCGGCTGATCACGCCGTCCACCGAAGACTTAAAGCATCACTTTAATAATACCGCGGTCGATAAGTACCTCGACGAGGTCGCGCAGCACATGCTCGGCAATCTCGATCGCTTCCGCGAGCAGCCTCCTGCCGAGCAGGGCCCGCGGCCGCCGGTAGTCGAGGACGGCGGTGCGCGCTGGTTCGACTACCAGGTCAACGTGATGGTCGACAATTCGGCCACGCGCGGGGCGCCGGTGGTACTGGAGGACGCGCCGACGTATCGCAACCTGTTCGGCACGATCGAGCGATGGATCGATCCGCTGGGGCGGTCGGGGACGAACTTCACGCGCATCATCGGCGGGTCGTTTCTGAAATCGCACGGCGGCTTCCTGGTCTTCGATCTCGAGGACGCGGTGATCGAGCCGGGCGTCTGGAAAACGCTCAAGCGCAGCCTCAAGTCCGGGCGCATGACGCTGGAGACTTTCGAGCCGCTCCCGTTCTTTTCGATGAGCGGACTGAAGCCGGAGCCGATCGAGATTCACAACAAGGTCGTGACGCTCGGCGGCGCGTACCTCTACAA
>JBAWCX010000064.1:0-9190 GCA_049590495.1 Binatus sp. (SeqCode) | reverse complement strand
CCCCTGCACCCAGTACTAAGGTAGAAAGATGCGGGCGGAGTTTACCCTGAGTACTCGTAGGGTCCCTGTTGGAACTTTGATGTTCGGCCGCGATGGCCGCTGCCGTGACGGATCGGCTATGGTCGGTCGAAGGATTGATTGAGGCGGCCCAAATGAACTCGGTGTTTTGGCAGCACCTTCCCACTTCGGTCGAAGTCGTGATGCTTCTTGTCGCCTCTGGAGTCTTTGTGAAATGGGTCGTTGATGATTTCAGGCACTCGCGCGTGTCCGCGATTACCTGGCTTTTGTTCGTATCATCAGTGTTTGGATTTATACTGGCTGCAAAACAGCTCTCGATAGAGTTCCGACAACGTCGAGACCTTATTCAGCTTCAAGTTAGGGCAGTACCTGAAAACCTTCGCCCTCTATGAAGCAGCGGCGGCAAACACTATTGTAGATGAATTGCTCAGCCGCGATTTTCGGCGCTTGCGTCGGGAAAGCGGCCTCCAAGAAGGGATTCATGGCGAATAAAGGAAACTGCAAAGCGAAAGATTGCGCGCGCGAGGCGGTCGGCAAGGGCTATTGCCGGCAGCATTTTCGGCTCTGGAAAGCCGGCGAGATGCCCAAGGCGCGCTACAAAACCTGCACCTTCGAGAAATGCCGCAAGCATCGCCACGGCACCTCCAGCCTGTGCGACGAACATTTCAAGGCGAAGCACGGCAAGCCCGCGGAAGCGGCGGCCGCGCCCGCAGCCGCGGCCGAAGCGGCGCCGGCAGAGGCTCCGGCTTCCTGACACGACGACTGCGTCCGTATCGCGCTCGCGTCATGCGAGCAGCGTGAAAACGTAAAAGTGACTTCCGATGGCTAATCTAATCGTGGCTGGAGCAGCGGGCCGGATGGGCCGTATCCTGGTCGCGCTTGCCTCGCGCGATCCGGCGCACAAAATAGTCGGCGCGCTCGAAGTGCGTGGCAACAGCGCGCTCGGTGCCGACGCGGGCGAACGCGCCGGCGTGGGCCCGCTCGGTGTGAAAATCAGCGACGACTATGCGGCGCTCGCGCGGCCCGACACCGTCACGCTGGATTTCACGACGGCGCCGGCCTCGATGGAACATCTCGACGTCGCGTCGAAAGCGGGCGCGGCGATCGTGATCGGCTCGACCGGCTTCACGCCCGAGATGGAAGCGCGTGCGCGCGAACTGGCGAGCAAGACTCGCACCGTGATCGCGCCCAACATGAGTATCGGAGTCAACGTGCTCGCGAAGATCGTCGCCGAAGTTGCCGCGATCCTCCCCGACTTCGACGCCGAAGTTATCGAGATTCATCATCGCACCAAGATTGACGCGCCCAGCGGCACCGCGCTGTCGCTCGGCAAGGCGATCGCGGCAGCGCGCGGCGCGGATTTTGCCTCGAACGCGGTGTACGGCCGCGAAGGAATCACGGGCGTCAGGCCCGACGGCAAGATTGCGGTGCTCGCGATGCGCGCAGGCGACGCGGTCGGCGACCATACCGTGATTTTCGGCGGGCAGGGCGAGCGCCTCGAGCTGATACATCGCGCGCAGAGCCGCGACTCGCTGGCGCGCGGCGCGCTTCGCGCAGCCGGCTGGCTCGTGAGCCGCAAGCCGGGGCTCTACACAATGCGCGACGTGCTCGGAATTTAAAGGACCGCTTCGCGATTTCAAAACCGGTACCGGCTTCGCTGTCGCGAAGCTGTCCGAGGTCCTTCCTCCCCTCGCGTTGCTCAGGTCGTCAGGATGACAACGAGTGCGCTCGCGTTGCTCGCTTCGCTCTGGATGCCAGACGAGACGCTCTAAAGGTGTGACGGATGAGTGGGCTCGTGTTCCGTCGGTGCAGGCCGCGCGGGCGGGGGTTCGCCCATCTCGGCGCCTTCGTGGTCGAGCATCGCCCATCGCTCGACCAGCTTGATGCCGAGCCCGCGATGGCCGCGGATGAAGTACGTCGCCATCGCGATTAGCGCGAGGATATTTCCGGCGACGATTTTCCACCATCCCAGCGCTTCGAGCGCCGACTGATCGATCAGCGAAACGAATCCGACAAAGAAGACCTCGAACACCGCGAGCAGGAGCAGCGCGCCAAGCACCATGAACGGTTCCCACTCCGACGCGGCCAGCAAAATCGCCAGCGCCAGGCCGAACGTGACGAACGCGAAAAAATGTAGAATCGAGTAGCCGAGCACCAGCGGCAACGTCGCCTGGATGCCCTCGCTCACGCTCGCGCTGCGAAAAACCATGGCGCCGAGAATCGCGGGCGTGTGAAACGAGTTGCCCGACGCGAGATCGTAGGCCATGAACCAGATGGCGACGACAATTCCGCCCACCAGTCCGGCCGTCACACCTTCGCGCGCCACGCTGATCCAGCCGCCGAGCAGATCGAATGCGAGCGCAGGATGCCGCCAGAAAAAATACGAGAGCATCGCGCCCGTCGCGAGCAGATTGCCGACGATGATGCCCCACCAGGTCAGCTCGACCATCACGTTCGGCCCGAGGAACAGCACTACCGCGATGAAGAAAACTTCGAACGCGACGAAAAATATCGCCAGCGAGAAAAGCAGCGACGACTCGGTCTCGCAGGCTTCGAGCAGCAAGCCTCCGGCGATGCCAAACGCGATGAACGCCGCGAAGTGGATCAGAGAATACTCGAGCGCCAGCAGCCCCAGCGCATGATGAACTTCGTGGCTATGCGACCCGTGCAGAATCGTGGCGGCGAGCAGAGCCGGCGTCTCCAGCGCGTGGCCGCGAATTACGTCGAAGATCAGAAACCAGACGGCGACCACGACGGCGCCGATGATGCCGGCGACGGCTCCGTCGATGATGATTCGCGTCCTCGAGTGTTCCATCTTCCTCGCCGCGCGACCGGCCCAATCGGGCCAAAGTAATCTCGTGCTACACAACTAGTAACGCTAAAGATCACCACCCGGCAAGCGTCACGAACGCGCTCGCACCACGCGCAGCTGCGGAGCAGTCCCCGCTGGCAGAACCGGAGTGTCGCGGTCTTCGCGCTGCTGCCACTTGTAGAAGATGAATGTGAAAACGATCATCAGGTAGGTGCCCTGCCCTATCCACATGATTAGCCCGCCCAGCACCTGGTCCTCGAGCGGCTTGAGGCCCCATCCGTGCGCGCCCTCCGTGTACCACGGATAAATCACGCGAGTCGCGAGCGTAATCGGCGCGGCGACGGCGGTCATCGGGATCATGAGCAGGAACAGGTAAAGGATTTGCGCCGGGTACGGGAGGCGCGGCAGCTCGGGAAGCGGACTCAGAATCGGCCACCACAGCAGGATGCCGGCCGCCATGAACAGCACGTGCAGAAAAATGTGAAAGTTTTCGTCGCGGCACATCCGATCGAAGATCGGCGGAAAGTGCGCCGTTACGAAGACCGCTGAGAAAATCAAAAACGCGATTACCGGTTTCGTGAGCAGGCGCGCAATCGGCTTGATTGGCTTGCTGAGGATCCACGGTCTCAGCATCCAGCCCGGCGTCCCAAGCAGCAACAGCGGCGGAATGAGGAAGGTCTGCATCAGATGCTGCAGCATGTGCATCGAGAAGATTCGCGCGTCCGCGAGTTCATCGAGCTCGGTGTGCGCGTAAAGAATCGCGCCCATCGCGAGCGCGAACCACATCGCCTGGCGCCGCGTCGGTCTGCGGCCAGCCGCGCGGCATGCGCCGACGTAAATCGCGATCAGGATCGCGACGCCTATCGGTATGCTCGGATGTTCTCCGAAGATGTCCATCGTCAAAGCCGTTCGCCCCTATCCGATCGGCGCCATGTGGTTCGACAAATACGCGAACAGCAGGATCAGCGAGACCAGCAAGACCGTCGCCATCATCAACGGGAACACGAACACCCCCGTCAGCAGCCATCCGTCGTACTTCAAGTGCATGTAGAACATCGCGACCAGCGCGAACTTGGCGGCGCCAAGCACGATCAAGACCGGCACCAGCACGGGACGCAGCGCATGCACGTAGAAGACGGTGATCTCCATCGCGGTCAACACGACCAGGAACGCGGCGATGATCAGATAAGTCGTCGCGCCGGGATGACGAACCTGCCCGCTGTGGGCGTCTGCAATGTCGCTCATGCTCCAGGTACCGCCTGCATCAGATAGACGAGAGTAAAGATGATGATCCACACGACGTCGACGAAATGCCAGTAGAGTCCCGCGAGCTCGACTGACGTCGCGCGCGACTTGCCGAGGTTGCCGGTCATCGCGGCCACCAACAGCACCGACAGCCAGATCACTCCGATCGCGACGTGCGCGCCGTGAAACCCAACCAGCACGAAGAATGATTGCGAGAACAGGTTCGTCGTCAGCCCCATGCCCTCGCGGTAGAAGCTGGTGAACTCGTAAACCTGGCCGCACAGAAAAATCAGCCCGAACGTGACGGTGCCGCCGAGCCAGATTCGCTCCCATCGCGTGTCGCCGCGTTGCGTGGCGGCGAGCGCCAGCACCATCAGCAACGAACTCATTAGTAAGATGAAGGTGCTGAACGAAGTCAGCGGGATGTTGAGAATTTCTGGGCCGGGTCCGGTGACGCTGCGCGATTTGTAGACGATGAACGTCGAGATGAGGCTCGCGAAGAACACGCACTCCGAGCCGATGAACGACCAAACGCCGATTTTGCGCACGTCGATGCCGCCGGCAGACGGCGCGTGCTCCGGATCGTGCGATTCCTCGCCAAAGTTCGGATACTCAAATCCCATGCCGATGACCGACAGGACCACGTCCACCGCGCCGATGAGAACGATGCGATACCAGTCGATGATGAGCCCGAGGCCCATCATGCCGACGCCGAGGCTCAGCACCAGCGGGAAAATCGAAGGCGCCGGCATGTGGATATGCTCGACGGACGCCGGCTGGCTCGCCTGTGGTTGCGACGGCGCCTGGCCCGACATGTAGGCTGCGACGCCGCGCGAGCCGGCGCGTCCGTATTTGAGAATCCACCACGCGTCGCGCCCACGGATTTGCGGGATGGTCGCGAAATTGTACGCGGGCGGCGGCGACGGCGTGGACCATTCGAGGCTGCGTCCGTCCCACGGATCTGCGGGCGCGCGCTCTCCACTCACCAGACTCTTGAAGATGTTGATGTAGAAAAGCAGGAACGCGAAGCCGAGAATGAACGCGCCGACGGTTTCGAGCTGGTTGAGATTCGTCCAGCCCATGTCCGCGCCGTAGGTGTAGGTGCGCCGCGGCATCCCCCACATCCCGAGAATGTGCATCGGGAAGAACGTGAGGTTGAATCCAATCACCGTCAGCCAGAAGTGCCACTTGCCAAGCAGCTCGCCGAGCATGCGGCCGCTGATCTTCGGCCACCAATAGTAGAAGGCCGACAGGATCGCGAACATCGCACCGCCGAACAGCACGTAGTGAAAATGCGCGACGACAAAGTACGAGTCGGTCTGCTGAAGATCGACCGGCGCCGACGCGTGCATGATTCCGCTGAGTCCGCCAATCGTGAACTCGAGCACCATCCCGAGCGCGAAATAGAATGCGGTCGTCATGCGCAACGAGCCGCCCCAGACGGTCGCGATCCAGCTGAAAACCTTCACGCCGGTGGGAATCGCGATCAGCATCGACGTGATCGCGAACGCCGAGTCGGCGACCGGGCCCATCCCCGTCGCGAACATGTGATGTCCCCACACGCCGTACGACAGGAATGCGATGAGGCAGATCGAATACGCCATCATCGGATAGCCGAACAGCGGCTTGCGCGAGAACGTCGGAATGACTTCCGAGATGATCCCGAAGGCCGGCAGCGCCATGATGTACACTTCGGGATGGCCGAACAGCCAGAACAGATGTTGCCACAGGATCGGCGTGGCGCCGGCGGATGCGATGTAGAAATGCGTATCGAAGAAGCGATCGAAGAGCAGAAAGATCAGTCCGATCGTGAGCGCCGGAAACGCGATCAGAATCAGGATCGACGTCACCAACATCGCCCACATGAACATCGGCATGCGCATATACGTCATGCCCGGCGCGCGCATCGAGATGATCGTCGTGAGGAAGTTGAGGCCCGTGAGAACCGTCGAAGTGCCTGACACGAGCAGCCCGACCACCCACCAATCGATCGCGAGGCCCGGCGTGAAGTAGCGCTCGGTCAGGTTCGCGTAACCGAACCATCCCGCATCGGGAAGTCCGCCGCGAATCCAACCGAGATGGAGCAGAATTCCCGCGATCAGCGCGAGCCAGAAGCTCAGCGCGTTGAGCCGCGGAAACGCGACGTCGCGAGCGCCGATCTGCAGCGGGATCACGAAGTTACCGAAAAATCCGAGCAGCAGCGGCATCACGACCAAGAAGATCATCGTCGTCCCGTGCATCGTGAAAAACGCGTTGTAGGTCGCCGCCGACAGCGCGTGATTGTCGGGACGCCACAACTGTACGCGAATCGCCATCGCCTCGATTCCGCCGAACGCCATGAAGGTCAGCGCGCTGGCGAGGTACAATACGGCGACGCGCTTGTGATCGATCGTCGTCAGCCATCCGACAATCCCGCCGCCTTCGAGGTAGCTCGGCTGATGCACTGGCAATGGTTTCGGTTGGGCAGCCATTGGACGCTCCCTATTTCAGACTCTCGAGATACGCGACCAACGCGTTCAGCTTCGGCCCCGGCAGCAGCAGCGGCGGCATGTTCGCGCCAGGCTTGATTTCCTGCGGATCCTGGATCCACTTCGCGACGTTCTCGGGCGTGTTCTTAAGCACACCGGCGGCCAGCGTCGTGCGGCTGCCGAAATGCGTCAGGTCCGGTCCGATATAGCCTTTCGAGATGCCCTGGATCATGTGGCAGGTCGTGCACGGACTGTCGGCGAAAACTTTTGCGCCGTCGGACGCCAACTGATCGCTCGCCGGGGTCGCGACCGGGCCCGCAAGCTGCGCGCTGTCCCACTTCGCGAAGTCATCGGGTGAATCGACGAACGTTCGAAAGCGCATATTCGCGTGCGACAGGCCGCAAAACTCCGCGCACTGTCCCGGATACATTCCCGGCACCGTCGCCATGAACGTCAGCTCGTTGATCTGGCCGGGGACCACGTCGCGTTTGCCGCCAAGCTGCGGGACCCAGAAGCTGTGTATGATGTCGGCGGACTCCAGCGACAATCGAATCGGCCGGTTGACGGGAATATGCAGTTCGTTGCTGGCCTTCGCACCGTCCGGATAGTCAAACTCCCACCACCACTGATGGGCGACGACTTTGATCTCCAGCGCGCCCGCAGGCGCGACGGCAGGCTGCGAGCGAAAGATCGTACGTATGGTCGGCACCGAGATCATCAGCAACACGAGCGTCGGGCCGAGCGTCCAAGCAATTTCCAGACCCAAATCCGACGACGCGGTAGACGCTGGCGCCGCCTCGCCTACTCGGGACGAGAACACGAACACCGCAAGTACGAACGCGGCGACTACGATGACGAAAATGATCGCGTCCCATATCGTCACATCGATGAAGAGACTCTGAATCCACTGCGCGAGGTCCGACTTCGGCGCGAGCGTCGTCATCGGACGGTCTTCCGCCGAACATCCTGCAATACTCAGTACAATAGCCATTCGCATAGCCACTGAGGCGATCGAATGCCTATTTGAACCACGCCGGATCATTCCGCGTCGTCTCCAACAGGTTCACCCGAGGTCGCAGCCTGCGCGACGCGGTTCAGTCCCGGCACCGCAGTGAACAGAAATGCGCCCAGGAAGCCGATCGAGATCAGAAATTGCGTCGGGCCAAACGGGATCGCGTCGAGCGAGAGCGACGGAATCACCAGCACGTAACGTTCGAGCCACATCCCGACCAGCCCCAGCCCGGCCACCGTGCCGAGAATCGCCGGCGTCTTCTTGGTCCGCACGCTCATCAGCACGGTAAATGGAATCAGCCAGATCAAAACCAGGCACGCCACCGACAGCGGCGACCACGGCATGTGATGTACCCGTTGAACGATAAAGAACGTTTCGACCGGCAGGTCGCCGTACCAGATCACGATGTACTGCGCGAACACCAGATATATCCAGAACACCGAGAACGCGAAGACCATCTTGCCAAAATCGTGCATGACGGTGGGATTGGTGAAAAGGTTGTGCTCGCCGAGGCGGCCGCGCAGCACTGCCGCTGTGAGAGCCATCGCGGTCAATCCGCTCCAGAAAGCGCCGGCGAAGAAATACCACCCGAAAAGCGTGCTGCGCCAGACCGGCGCCAGCGACATGACCAAATCGAATGCGATCAGCGTGTAGACGACCGCGAACAGGACTGCGACCAGCGGAGCGAGTACTCGTATCGAATGCGGCGGCAGCTCGATGTCGTCGGTCGCGACTGTCCACGCGCGCGCATCGTCGCCACGCGAGACGCGGATGAACGCGAAGCTCGCGGCCGCGATCACGCCGAGACCAATTCCATCTCGCGCGAAAAGGAATGGCGTGTTCAGCCATGCGGCCTTTTGCGGTATCGGATGCGTTACCCACGGAAAAATCAGGCTGCGGCCGAAGTAGAGTCCGAAAAACAGAAAAAATCCCACCCACAGGAATGGCGCGAACGCCTCGCCGAGCCGATACGGCGTCGAGCCGCCCCACTTCGCTTGCGTCAGGTAGAAGGCCGCGGACGCGACCAGCGCACCCTGCGCGACGCCAAGAAAGAACAGCAGATTGACGAGATAGGCTTCCCATGCGATCGCGGCGGCGCCTCGGGTCAGCGCAAGTATGAACGCGATCGCACCCAGCACGATCATTGCGCCCGCGACAGCCCGCATCGTCGCGCCAGCCACCGACTCTACCGGTTGCGGTTTGATCGCCGCGCGTTCGCGATGCGCCGTTTGAAGGTTGGTGCTCATGACCCCAATGCCGTCGGCAGGACGCCTTCGCGGACGACCTCTTCCGCACCCGATTCTTTCAGCATCGACTCGACGCGCTCCGCTTCTGCTTCGTCACATCGAACCACAATTCCAAAACGATCCTCGCCGAAGCGCCCGTTGTATCCAGGTGCGATCTCGGTCGTGGGAATTCGCGAAAGCCCCAGCACTCCGAAGAATCCGAAAATTCCGCCCAGCAGGACCATCAACTCGAAGCAGATGATGATGAACGGCGGCCACGACAGCAGCGGTTTGCCGCCAGCGTTGAGGCGCCACTCGTACGTCGTGCCAATCGTGATCGCGAGCCCGGTGAGGATTCCTGAAATTCCGCCCGTCAGCACGATCCATCGCACCGGACTCTTCTTCTTGC
>JBAWCX010000063.1:0-14989 GCA_049590495.1 Binatus sp. (SeqCode) | reverse complement strand
GAATGGCGCTGGAAAGGGTGACCGGCTACTCTGAGCGCGCTGCGCAGGTCGGCACTGGTTCAGCTTCGATGAAATGGAACGCTGGAACGCGATGGGCTTGGGGGGATGAACTTTTCGGCCTGACCCTCGCGGATTTGGCGTGCTACAACTACTTTATGACAAACAGTCAAAATGCCCAACACCCGCCCACCCCGCCGGGAGACCACGACTGTCGGCCGCAACAATTTTTGACGGAACGAAACTACCCTTGGTAGTCGAGCCGTCCCGGAACCACAATATATGGTATGAAATTGAACTTTCGGGGTTTATTCGATCAGCGAGAATCGCATCCATCGCTCCCAATAGCGCCCTCGCGCGCGCCGTTTCCACTAATCCTCACACCGCGTTAGGTTGTCTCCATGCCTACATCGAGCGCCCGCGTTGAAGCCTGGAAGTCCGCGTGGGAAAGCCGCGACCCTGCCCGCGTCGTCGCGCTCTACACCCGCGACGCAACTCATCAGAGCGCGCTCATCGCGAAAATCTATCCCGAGCTGGGCAGGCTCGCGCTGAATGGCCATCATGAAATCGGCGTGTACGCGCGCCGCGGCCTCGAACGCTACACCGATTTGAGTTTCGAAATCATCACCGTCACCGAATCCGGCGATCGCGCCGCGGTCGAATACCGGCGTCATTCGAATCTCGACGGCGCAAAGCCCGCACACGTGCTCGAGCTGATCGAATGGCGCGACGCGCTGATCAGCAGCGTTCGCGTTTTTCATTTTGCCGCGTAAGCCGGGATGAAACTCTCGACGCGATTGCTCGGCAAGTCCTACCGGTTCCGCTCCGTCAAGGAGGTGCTCGCGCGCGCCAACGAAGCGCGCTCGGGCGACGAGCTGGCGGGAATCGCGGCGCGCTCGGAGCAGGAACGAGTCGCGGCCAAGACCGTGCTCGCCGATCTCACGTTGAACGATCTGCGCGAGCACCCGGTGGTCGCCTACGATCGCGACGAGGTGACGCGCGTCATCGACGACGCGCTCGACCGCGACGCATTCGCCGCCGTGCGCAACCGGACAGTCGGCGAGTTCCGCGAGTGGCTGCTCGACGACGCGACCACCGGCGATGCGATCCTCGCCACCGGATGTGGACTCACCGCGGAGATCGCCGCGGCGGTCGCCAAGCTATGTACCAATCTCGATCTGATCGCGATTGCGTCGAAGATTCGCGTCGTCACGCACGCTCGCACCACGCTTGGCCTTGCGGGGCGGCTCTCGACGCGCCTGCAGCCCAACCATCCGCGCGACGATCTGACGGGGATCGCGGCCGCGATTTACGAAGGCCTCGCCTACGCGACCGGCGATGCGCTCATCGGCATCAACCCGTGTATCGACGAGCCCGACAACATCCGCCGACTGCTCGAGCTCACCGCCGATATCATCGAGCGCACCGGAGTTCCCACGCAGAACTGCGTGCTGGGCCATATCACGACCCAGATGCGCGCGCTCGAGGCCGGCGCGACGATGGACATCATGTTCCAGAGCCTGGCCGGGACGGAGAAGGGCAACGCCGGCTTCGGCATCACGGTCGCGATGCTCGACGACGGCTACGCGATGATTCGCGAGACGGGCCGTCTGCGCTCGCCCAACCTGATGTACTTCGAGACGGGGCAGGGCTCGGAGCTGTCTGCCGGCGCGCACGAGGGCGCCGATCAGGTCACGCTCGAGGCGCGATGCTACGGCCTGGCGCGCCGCTATTCGCCGCTGCTCGTCAACACGGTGGTCGGATTCATCGGTCCGGAATATCTCTACGACGCGAAACAAATCACGCGCGCCGGCCTCGAGGATCACCTGATGGGCAAGCTGCTCGGCGTCCCGCACGGCGCGGACGCATGCTACACCAATCACGCTCGCGCCGATCAGAACGACTGCGAGAATCTCGCGGTACTGCTCGCATCCGCCGGATGCAACTACTTCATGGCGGTGCCAATGGGCGACGACGTGATGCTCTCGTATCAATCGACCAGCTATCACGACGCGGCGGCGCTGCGCGCGGTGCTCAAGCTGCGTCCCGCGCCCGAGTTCGAGGAATGGTGCGAGACGCGGGGAATCATCCGCGACGGCCGTCTCACCGCGCGCGCCGGCGATGCTCGAATGGTGATGGACACGCATTGAAAAAAAGCGAACTCGGTGCGAATCCCAGCTTCGACGAGATGCGCAAATCGACGCCGGCGCGCCTGGGACTTGGATGCGCGGGCCCGCGCTACACCACCGCCGCGATGCTCTCGCTGCGGGCCGATCACGCGCGCGCAGTCGATGCTGTGATGACCGAAGTCGCGCAAGATTGGCCGCGGCGCAACGGCCTGCTCGAAGTCCACTCGCAAGCCGACACCCGCCAAGACTACCTGCTGTATCCCGAGCGCGGCCGGCGTCTCAACGACGCCGATGCGAAGCGCGTCGCGCATCTCAAGCCTCCCCTATTCCGGTCCCCCTTCCCTCGAGGGAAGGGGTTAGGGGTTAGGTTCCGCCGCCGCCTCAAATCCGCCCCGCCCACCATCCTGCTATGCATCGGCGACGGACTTTCGTCCGCGGCCGTCGAGAAAAACGCGGCGCCGTTGATGCGCGCGCTTACGCGGATTCTCGCGCCGCGCTATCGGCTCCTGAAGCCAATCTTCATTCGAAACGCTCGCGTCAGGATCGAGGACCATCTCGGCGAACTATTGCGCCCCGACGTAGTCTGCATGATCGTCGGCGAGCGTCCTGGGCTGGTCACCGCAGAAAGCCTGAGCGCGTACGTGATTTATCGGCCCACGCTGAAATCGATCGAGCCAGACCGCAGCGTGATCTCCAACATTCATCGCGGCGGTATTCCAATCGCTGAAGCCGCCCGCAAAATCGCAACGCTGATCGGTGACTCCATAAAATTCCAGGCATCCGGCGCCGCCCTCGCGGAGAAAACGATGCCGACAACATGAGTGGTGATAACCTCCAACTCAAACTTTCCGAGTACTGGGTGCAGGGGTCACCCCTGCCACCCCTGCCGCTGGCGCCTGCTCATCCGAAAAACTACGCTGACAACAGTCATGTCAGATCGCGAATCAGTGCTGGCCGCCAACCGCGCTTTTTACGACGCCTTCGAAAGTCTCGACGCGGAAAAGATGGAAGCGATCTGGCTGAAGGATCCGCGAATCATCTGCATCCATCCCGGATGGCGCAAACTTTCCGGGTGGGGCCCGATCATGTCGAGCTGGGAGCGCATCCTCGACAACGTTTTCGAAATGAAGTTCGAGCTCGGCGAGCTCGAAGTGATGATCAGCGGCGACCTCGCGATCGTCGTCGTCGAGGAAAACTTGACCCAGCGCGGCTACGACGGCACGCAACGCTCGAGCGTTCTCGCCACCAACGTTTTCGAGCGCGTCGGCACTGCATGGTTCATGGTGATGCATCATGGGTCGCCGGTGATCGCGCCGCCCGACGACGAGCCGCCGCTTCAATAGTGCTGAGGAGAAAACTCGACGATGCTCAAACGCGTTGACAGAGTGCAGATTGCGGTCGCAAACTGCCACGCGGCCGAAGGAGTCGCCGAGGAAGTCTTCGGCGCAGAACTCGTGCGTCGCGACAGGGTGGCCTTGCTGTGCGCCAAGCGCAGCAGGATGCAGGCGGGGGCGAGCCTGATTGAAATTCTCGAGCCCGATGGCGCAGGTCCGGTCCAGGATTTCACATCAAAATGGGGGAGCGGACTGTTCGGCGCGGGATTTTCAGTGGACGACCCCAGCGCGGCCGCGCATCATCTGGCGAAGTCCGGCGTCAGCATCGAGCAGTCCGCGGGACAACTGTATCTCGACGCTGCCGCGACGTTCGGGATGCGCACCGTCATCTCACAGCATCACGAACGCGCGCCCGTCGGCGCGATCAAGTGGGCGTACGAAGTCACCAACGTCGTCGGCGATTGGAAGGCGGCGTCGGACCGCTATGCGCGTATCTTCGGTCTCGAGGCGGCGAAGTTCAGCCCGATCGAGAGCAAGCAGTTCGGCTACACCGGCACGCTCACGCTGTTCGATTCGCCCGCGCGTCTCGACCGCGTCGAGATCGCGCAAATTACCGACGGCAACCTGGCGATGGGCCGCTTTCATCAGCGCCGCGGCGACTCGCTCTACATGTTCTTCGTCGAGACCGACGACGTCGGTGCACTCGAACAGCGCCTGCAGGCGCGAGGCGCGCGTTTCGCGGCGCATCGCCGCGACGAAGCCGGCCTCGCGGAGTTATTTATCCATCCATCCGCATTTCTCGGTGTGCTGATCGGAGTGAGCCGCACCGAGCATGCATGGACATGGTCAGGCGACCCCGACCGCGCGAAGCGCGCCGCCAAAGAGCGCGCGCTCACGAAAGGAACTTAATCGAAATGAAACCCACCGTGGGTTTCACGCTTCCCTGTGCAGGGGTGACCCCTGCACCCAGTGCTAAGAGAAGATGCGGGACTTCGTCCCTGTTAGAACTTGGTAAGGGGGCGTCCGACTCTTATCCCGCCGAAGTTAGGATGTTGCGTTCCGCGCGTTGCGCGGACTATGATATCCTTACCTAAGGTAAGGAATCCGTTGGAGAGTAAGGATCCATGTGTACGTCGACGCTCACCAGAAAAGGCCAGACTACGATCCCTTTGAAGGTGCGAAACCATCTCAAGCTGCGGCCGGGCGACAAAATTGAGTTTGTCATCGAGCGGGACGGGAAGGTCGTGTTGACCCCGAAAAATATAGATGTGCGTCAACTGAGAGGAATGCTCGCTCCCTTTGTCAAACGGAGGCTCACTATCGAGCAGATGGACGAAGGCATCAGGAGCAGATTCGCGAGGCGGTGAGGGGAGTCGATACCAACATCCTGGTCCGGTACATCGTCGCGGATGATCCCGGACAGTTCCGAGCCGCTACGCGTTTCATCGAGCACGAATGCTCGCCGCGGGAGCCCGCCTTCGTCAATCGCGTAGTGCTCGCAGAAGTTGTGTGGGTGCTTGAGAGCTCTTATAGAATGCCGCGTTCGGCTGTTGCTAGTGCGCTCCGGGTCCTGTTCGATACGAACCAACTCTCGATTGAACATGCCGAGGACGCTCGCGCGGCCCTTCGGGACTACGAGGATGGCGCGGGCTTCTCGGACAGCCTGATCGCGGCGGCGAATGCGCGGCTCGGCTGCGAATACACCGCGACTTTTGACCGCCGCGCCGCGGGGCGCAGCGGACTTCGTCTCATAAAATGAAAGAGCCGACGGCCCGAAGAGCGCCGGCTTACCTTGTCAGAATCGATGCGCGAGCTACTTGGCGTCGCGCATTGCTTTCACGAGGATCGCTGCCAGTTCTGGGCGCGTGAATTCTGGCGGCGGCGCTTCGCCGGCGCGCAGCATCTCGCGGACCTTCGTTCCCGACAGTATCACCCGATCCGCGTCTGAGTGCGGGCAGGTTTTGTACGACGCCATCGAGTTGCATCGCTTGCAGTAGAAGGTGTTCTCGAACATCAGTGGCGTGATTCCGAGTTCGGCCGGCGCGAAGCGCTCGAAGATTTTCTGCGCATCGTAGCTGCCGTAGTAACTGCCGACGCCGGCGTGATCGCGCCCCACGATGAAATGCGTGCATCCGTAGTTGCGCCGCGCGATCGCGTGCAGAATGGCCTCGCGCGGTCCGCCGTAGCGCATGTGTGCCGGGAACACGCCGATCATCGCGCGGTCCTTCGGATAGTACGCGTCGAGCAGCACCTTGTAGGTCTCCATCCTGACCGCGGCGGGCACGTCGTCGCCCTTGGTCTCGCCCACCAGCGGATGGATCATCAAGCCATCGCAGATTTCGAGCGCCGCTTTCTGGATGTACTCGTGCGCGCGATGCGTCGGGTTGCGAGTCTGGAAGGCGACGATCTTTTTCCATCCACGCTCGCGAAACGCCGCGCGCGTCTGCCGCGGCTCGCTCGGAAATTCAAGGAACGTGCGCCCCGGTATCTCCTCGACGAGCGTGACCTTGCCCGCGAGGCAGTACGGCGGCATCGAGGTGACGTTCTTCGCGCCCGGATGCGCGTCCTCGGCGGTGCCGAACACGTTTTGCGCTTCGCTTTTGCGATCGACCTTGTAAATTTCCGCGAGCTTGAGAATCGCGAGCCGCTTGCCGTCCTCGGTCGTAAGCGCGATCTCACTTCCCGTCTTCAGGGGCTTTGCGGTCGCCTCGTCGACGCCCAGCGTGATTGGAATCGACCACGGCACGCCCGACGCAAGCCGCATCTCGTCGCGCGAGCGAGTGTAATCCGCCTCGCCCATGAAGCCGGTCAACGGAGAGAACGCGCCCGACGCGAGCATCTCGAGATCGGCGATGTCGCGCGCGTTCAGCGTGACGCTCGCGAGCTTCGCGGCGTGCGCGGCCAGGGCAGGGCGCTCCGAGGCCGGCGCCTTCAGGTCAACCAGCTCGCCGCCGCCGTGCGCCGAGATTGCGTCGTCGCGCACGCTCATCGCCGTGCTCCCTTGTTGATGTAGTTCAGCTCCTCGAGCCGCCCGAGCAGCTTGCCCAGGCTCTGCTCGACGGTTTCCACGCTACTATCCACGACGAGTTCGGGCTTCAGCGGCTCCTCGTACGGATCAGACACGCCGGTGAAAGACTTGATCTCGCCGGCGAGCGCCTTCTTGTAGAGCCCCTTCACGTCGCGCTCGACGAGTTTGTCGATCGTGCAGCGCACGTACACCTCGAAGAAACGCTCGTGATTGCGGCGCACCTCGTCGCGCACGTCGCGGTAGGGCGAAATCGCAGCCGAGATCGCGATCACGCCGTTGCGCGCCAGCAGATGGCACACGTAGCCGATCCGGCGGATGTTGATGTCGCGATCCTCCTTGGAGAAGCCGAGGCCCTTGGAGAGATTGGTGCGGACTTCGTCGCCGTCGAGGATTTCGACGCGATGCGCGCGCTTGCGCAGTTCTTCGGCGGCCAGATTCGCAAGCGTGGATTTTCCCGCTCCGGACAGGCCCGTAAACCACAAGGTAAACCCTTGATCCATCGGCTAAAACTGATGCTCCCTTAAGAATAGATTACTTACTGAACTCCACAAGTTACTTAATCTAATCGACCGAGACAAGGCCACCGGGTCCGTGTCATTCTAGAGCGAAGCGAAGAATCCCGGCGCCTTTTCTAGTCTTGTTTTCGGGACGCAGCCGGCAAGTTCAGGTGAATCGCCAGCGCTGCTGGCGATCCGAAGATTTCTGCGGCGCCCGCCGCCAGCAACCGATCGCGCGCGCTGTCGGTTGGCGCGATTCCATAGAATCGGACGCTGCAACTTTGCGCGGCTCGGACATCGGCGTCGCTGTCGCCGACGAACGCGGCGTCCGATCGATCGACGGAAAACAATTCGAGTGCGCGGAGCAGCATGTCGGGCGCCGGCTTGAGTCCGAGCAGTGTGTCGCGCCCGACGATTGCGTCGACGGTTGCGCCCGCATGTCTGTTGAACCAGTGCTTGACTGTTTTCGACGAGTTGGACGTCACGATCGCGATTCGTGCGCCGCTTGCTTTCAGAGCCGCGAGCGTTTCGATAGCTCCCTCGAGCGGTTGCGCGCGATCGACTCCCGCCAGTTCGATTTTTTCGATTATGTCTGAAGCGTGCTGGAGCGTTTCGATGACGCGAGGATGGTTGGACTCCGCGAGCATGAGCGTGCGGTAGGCGTCGTAGAGCGGGAGATTGCCGCGCGGAATTCGTGCGAACAGTTCCGCGGGCGCGCCGGTCGAACGTAGATAGGGTTCGAGGATGAGGCGCCCGCCGACCCAATCGACCTCGGGCTCGAGCCGCGCGATCGTATTGTCGAAATCGAACATCCAGAGCTTGTACATTGCGATTGTCAGACCGGAACGCGGACTTTGGTCTCGTAGCCGTCGAACTCGATGATTGCCCGCGCGGGATTTTCCGCGTAGCCGGCAATCGGCTTGAATGCCTCCGCCGTTGCGAGCATCGCGATAAAGTCGGCGGCTTCTGCGCGCTGCCCGACCGCTGCCAGCATCGACGCATCGACAGTTTGCGGCCTGTGCGAGTCGGGGATAATCTCGATTTTCCCCGGCGCGTCGAGGCGCGCAATCACATATGCGCCAACGTCTCGATCGTTCATGATCTCGTCTGCGACCTTTCGCGCCGCTTCACTTCCGATGATCGCGAGCGCCAGATCGACGCGACCATGCGATTGATCTGCCAAGGTGATCGTCACGTCCGAGTTCAGCTCGCCTTTATCAGTGAATATAGTTTGATCAGAAGATAGCTTAAGGCAGATCGTTCCGACCCCTGCACCGACCAGGTAGGCGAGTGGTGCTTCGATGTCGCGCGCGTCGCCGACGAGGAGCATTCGCGCGGCGAGCAAACGCTCCTGGCCGCGGCCGCCGACGCGCGGCACTATAATCTGCCGGCTGTAGCGATCTATTTGCGCGTCAGTGAGGGTCATCGCGCACTCGCGCAGCCCAGACCTTACTCGATCACGTTCTTTTCGATTGGCTCGACGGTGACGCCGGTGCTGCGCAGCCACGTCAGCGCACGTTCGATTTGATCCGAGCTGCCTTCGAATTCTACGGCGACCAGTCCCATTTCTTCGGACACGCTCGCGCCCCTGATATTGAAAATGAGGTCGAACTTCTTCACCAGCTGGTAAAGGATCGGCTCCTTGATCAGCGTGCGCGGATAGCTCAGGTAGTAGCGTTCGTGGATACGTTCCATTTGCGGGTTACTTCTTTTGCCACTTGGCGATAACTTGTTGCAGGCGCTCGCGACGCCACTCCTGCCATCCGATCCACAAATTCGTCGACAGGTATTTGTCGCCGAAGTCGGCGAACATCGTGACTATCGTGCCCTCGCGAATCGATCTGGCCACTTTGAGCGCCGCGATTATCGCGGCCCCCGACGATTGGCCCACCAGGATGCCCTCGGTCTGCCCGAGCGCGTAGACCATTTCGTACGCTTCCTCGGTGCCGACCTGGATTTTGTCGTCGAGCTCTCTTTCGTGATAGATGCCCGGCACGATCGAGCTTGCCATGTGCTTGAGGCCCTCGAGTCCATGCATCGCGTCGTCAGGCTCGACCGCGATGACCTGGAGCGCGCTGTTCTTCGACTTGAGAAACCTGCCGGTGCCCATCACGGTGCCGCCGGTGCCGATCGCCGCGATGAAATGCGTCACCTGGCCGCGCGTCTGACGCCAGATTTCCGGGCCGGTGGTCTCGAAGTGCGCCAGCGCGTTGGCTTCGTTGTTGTATTGATCGGGCTTGAAGTAGCGCGCTGGGTCTTGCGCGATCAGCTTGCGGCACATGACGATCGCGCCGTCGGATCCTTCCATCGGATCAGAAAAATGAATCTTCGCGCCGTAAGCCTCGACGATTTTCTTGCGCTCGCGGCTGACGTTCGACGGCATCACGAGCTCGACCGGGTAGCCGAGCGTCGCACCGAGCATCGCGAGCGCGATTCCAGTGTTGCCCGACGTCGAGTCGAGGATCACCTTGCCCGGTTTCAGCTTGCCGTCGGCGATTCCGACCTCAAGCATTTTCTTCGCCGGCCGATCCTTCACCGAGCCGCCGGGGTTGAAGCCCTCGAGCTTGGCGAAAATCCGCACGCCGTCGGGAATCAATCCCGCGGTCAGCCGCGTGATCTCCAGTAGCGGAGTGTTGCCGACCAGGTCGAGCACGCTGTTCGCGCGCCCGACTGGGACGATCTCACTCAGCGGCGCGACGCGTTGGCTGGAGCCGTTCGCGAGAGCGCCGGTGTCAGCGTCCGCCGGCAATCGCGGGAACGATTGAGATGTCGTCGCCATCCTTTACCTTGGAGTTGATCGCATCGAGGAAGCGGACGTCGTCGCCATTGAGATAAATATTGACGAAGCGGCGGATCTCGCCTTTTTCATCGAGCAGCCGCTCGCGCATCCCCGGATGACGCCGTTCGAGGTCTTCGATGACCGCCTTGATCGACGCGCCGTCGGCCGGGACTTCATCGACACCGGCGGTGAACCTGCGAAGTGGGGTTGGAACTCTGACGCGTACTGCCATGATTGGGGACTAACCTCCTGCTTGAATTCCTACACTTATGCTGGCCGCATTGCGCAAACAAGCTTGCGTCCTCATGCGGCGCTGTCGGCGGCCCGTTTGCCGTTGGTGAGACGGTCGAACAGCGCGTCGAAATCCTTCAGCCGCGCGTCGATGATCGACGGTTGATCGATCGCACTGGCGACCGCTTCGATTGTTTTGTAACCATTGCCCGTTATCGACACGACCACCGTTTCGTCCGGCTTGATGCGGCCCTGCTTGACGAGCTTGAGTGCGACCGCGAGCGTGGTGCCGCCGGCGGGCTCGGCGAAGATTCCCTCGGTGCGCGCGAGCAGCTTGATCGCGTCGATGATCTCGGGGTCGGTGGCGACGTCGCCCCATCCGCCCGAATCGCGCACCGCCTTGAGCACGTAAAAGCCGTCGGCGGGATTTCCGATCGCGATCGACTTCGCGATCGTGTCGGGCTTCACCGGCGTTATCAGGTCGGTGTGCTTGTGCAATGCGTGAATCACCGGCGCGGAGCCGGCGGCTTGCGCTGAGTGAATCTTGAACTCGCCGCTCTTGATGAGCCCGACTTCCTTCAGCTCCTTAAATGCCTTCGCGACCTTCGGCAGAATCGTCCCGCCCGCGGTCGGTACCACGATATGATCCGGTAGGCGCCAGCCGAGCTGCTCGGCGACCTCGAAGCCGAAGGTCTTTGCGCCCTCGGTATAGAAGGGGCGCAGATTGATATTGACGAACGCCCATCCGTATTTGTCCGCGATCTCGCTGCACAGCCGATTGACGTCGTCGTAGTTGCCGCGAATCGTGATCACGCGCGCGCCGTAAATCGTCGAGCCGACGATTTTTCCCGCTTCCACGCCTTCGGGCATGAAGATGTAGCATTGCAGTCCCGCGCGCGCCGCGTGCGCCGCGACCGCAGTCGCCAGGTTGCCGGTGGAAGCGCACGACACGGTGGTGAAGCCGAACTCGCGTGCCTTGGTGATAGCGACCGACACGACGCGGTCCTTGTACGACAGCGTCGGATGATTGACAGTGTCGTCCTTGATGTAGAGATGCTTGAGGCCGAGTTCCGCGCCAAGCCGCTTGCAATGCAGCAGCGGAGTGAAGCCGGAGTTGGGTCCGACGATGTCGTCGTCGTTCACGAAATCGACCGGCAGCAGTTCGCGATAGCGCCACAGATTGTGCGGCCGCTTCTCGATGATCGAGCGCGAGATCGCCGCGCGAATTCGCGCGTAGTCGTAGGTGACCTCGAGCGGACCGAAGCACGTCTCGCAGACGTGGAGCGGGCTTATCGGATACTCCTGGCCGCACTCGCGACATTTCAAATTGGTTATGTAGCTCATCGTTGCCTCGATTCCTGTTACTGGCCCGGAGAATGCGACTCGCGACTCTCCCTCTTATTCCTCCACGCGCCGCAGCCGCATCCCGGGCGCGGACTGACCGACGTAATACGCACCCGGGCCGGGCCGGACGCGTCGTATGTGAGAATTTTTCCTGCTAGCAAGAACGTCTGCGCGCGCGGGGCGCGCATCGCCTCGGCCGCCTGCATCTCGCCGATAGCGCCCGCGACCGGACCGACAATTCCCGCCTCACGACAGCTCTGGATTTCGTCTTCGTCGGGCGGAGTCTCGAACACGCATCCGACACAGGCCGTCTCACCTGGAATTACCGTCATCGCCTGCCCGGTCATCCCAACTACGCCGCCATAAACAAAGGGCGTTCGCGCATCGACACACCTGTCATTGATCAGAAATTTCGCGGCCGGACTGTCGGTCGCGTCGATTACAAAGTTGTGTGCGTCGATAAGACGCGCCGCGTTGGACGCATCGAGCGCAACCACGTGTCGCTCGATCTCAACGTCGGGGAAGTGCTCGACGAGCCATCGAGCCGCCGCTTCAACCTTGGGCGTGCCGATGTCGACGGGGCGAAAGATCACCTGGCGCGCGAGATTCGACAGCTCGACCGGGTCGGGATCGACGAGCGTCAGCCGCCGCGCACCCGCGCGAGCAAGCGCCCACGATGCGGGCACGCCGAGTCCGCCCATTCCGACGATCAGTATTCGCTCCGTTGCCACTTCAGTCGCGCGTCTCCCGCCTGTCGAGAGAGCCGCAACGTCGGCGTTTGTGTGAAGGGTGATAAATCCTGCGGAGACGATGAGACGAGGGCTTAATTCACTCGCCTTATCTTCCAGGGGACTCTCACGCGGAGAACCCCTGCAGGAGTTAGCACCAGCACCCATCACGGGCCGGTTGCTGCGGCATCAGCGGGCCAGTCCCTCCGCCGCTCTCGATAAGGCTGCAATCGATGCAGTCAAGCTAACCGTATTATGCGAGCGGAGGCGTTGTCAATCGACGGACCAATCGGTCAGGCGATCGATTTTGTAGCGTACAATCAGCCGCCGATGAGCAGTTCCGCGATCTGAATCCCGTTCAGCGCTGCGCCCTTGCGCAGTTGGTCGCCGACGACCCAGAAGTTCAGCGCGTTGGGGCAGCTCAGGTCCTCGCGGATTCGCCCGACGAAGCAGTCGTCCTGTCCCTCGACGAGGATCGGCATCGGGTAGCGATTCTGCGCGGGATCGTCGAACAGCCTGATTCCCGGGAAATGCGCGAACGCCTCGCGCGCGTCGCCCACCGCAATCTTCGTCTCGGTCTCGGCGTTGACAGAAATCGAATGCGTCGTGAAGACCGGCACCCGCACCGTGGTCGCCGATATTGGCAGCTCGGGCTGGTCGAGAATCTTCCTGGTCTCGTTGACCAGCTTGATTTCTTCGTCGGTGTAACCGCCCTCGACAAATTTGCCGGCCGGAATCAGGTTGAATGCGATCTGATGCTGAAAAAATTTCGCCTTGATTGCCTCGCCCTTCGACCACGCCATCGTCTGCTCGCGCAATTCCGCGACGCCGTTGACGCCCGCGCCTGACACGGCCTGGAAACTCGTCGCGACGACACGCTTCAAGCGGCCGAGGTCATGCAGAGGCTTCAGCGGCATCACGGTCACGATCGTCGTGCAGTTCGGAACCGCGACGATTCCCTTGTGCCGGCGCGCGGCGGCGCCGTTGATCTCGGGCACCACCAGCGGCACGTCGGGGTCCATTCGAAATGCGCTCGACTTGTCGACGACGATTGCGCCCGCCTTGACCGCGAGCGGCGCGAACTCGCGCGATTGCTCCGAGCCCGCCGAGAACAGCGCGATATCGATTCCCTTGAACGAGCCGGCGTCGAGCCGCTCCACGGTTATCGACTCGCCCGCGAACATCACGGTCTTGCCCGCGGATCGCGCCGACGCGTAAGCGCGCAGCTCGCGAATCGGGAACTTGCGCTGTTCGAGAATCTTGAGCGTGGTCTGGCCGACGGCGCCCGTCGCCCCCACCACCGCAATTCGTTGTCCACTAGCCATTTCGCGATTCTATAGTGATGCAGCCATCCGAGTGAATAGCCGCTTCACTTTCAGACCTTTTGCATTAACCAGTCGCTGACGAGGTCGAATACTTCGTCGCGCGCTTCCGCCAATCCGTGTCCCACGCCGGGTAGGATCCGGATCGTCTTGGGCTCGCCGGCGCGATCGTAAAGCGCTTGCGAACTTTCGTGCGGTAGAATCGTGTCCGCCCCACCATGAATCAGCAGAATCGGCTTGGGCGCCAGCTCGCCCGCCACGTGCGCTCCCGCGAGCTGGCTCGACAGTGCAATCACAGTCGTCACGATCGGGCTGAGCGTGCCCGCGTTGATCGCGACCGCGCCGCCGAACGAATGCCCAATCAACGCGACGCGTTCGTTACCGATTCCGCCCAGGAAGGTCAGCGCCGCCATCGCATCGACAAGACATTCGCCGAACTCGTTGGGCGCGCGATAGTCCAGCCGCGCAATCGTGAGTCCTCGCCGGGGCATCTCCAGCCCAAGGCGCGGATACAGCATCGAGGGTCCGTCGAATCCTCCAATCGCACCGCTGACGCACAGCACAGCGCGCCCCTTTTCCGGCGCGGAATGCAGCATCAACGGAATCGCGCCGCGCGTCGTCGCGATCGTCACCTTCCGCGCGCCCGCGATCTCGTCGCCCGGCTCGACGCCGGTAATTCTAAGCGTCAGCTCCTCGTCCACATTCAGCCGCCGGCGTTCCAGCGAGCGTCGGTCGGCTCGCCGAGCATTCGCATTCCGTAGCGAATCATCGCCGCCAGCCGTTCGACGCGGGTCAGCAATTCCGCCTGCTGGTCGCGCGGCGCGTCGGCCAGCTCGGCGGCGACGGCGGCGAGGTTCTCGCGCATTATTTGCACGGCGCGCTCGAGGTTTTCGCGCTCGGGGATGCGCGCGCGAGCTTTGCGCCGCGCCTCCTGGATTTCCGCAAAATCGATTATCTCGGCCATTTGTGCGTCACGCTTTGCGCCAGCCAATGCGATTATCACCGATCGCGCCCGTGCGTGGAAACAGCGGGAAATTTATCTCAACTTCCTGCCCGCGCGACGTTTCTCCGCCAGCGTCCGATGCCCGCCCTCGGCGACCCATCGCATCTGCCGCGCCATCCCGTTGAGAATCTCGACTTCGCGCGCCGTCAATCCGCTCCGTCCGAAAATCTCGCGGATCGCGAGCATGATATGGTCCGGGTTGTCGTCGGGAATAAAGCCGATCGAGACCAGCGCGTCCGCCATCCGCTCGAGCATCGGATCGCTCGCCGCCGCGGCTACGAACTTCGGCGCCCGATCGGCGTTGATCGCCGCCGCCGACTGGTTCGCCGCCATCATCAGCTCGTACGCGACGACCATCACCGCCTGCGCAAGGTTCATCGACGGATACTCGGGCGCGGTCGGAATTGTCACCAACCGATGACAGAGTTTGAGCTCGCGATTTGTCAGTCCGTGATCTTCGCGGCCAAAGACGATTGCGATTTTGTTCGAGCCGGCCAGCGCGTCGAGTTCCGCCGCCGCCGCGCGCAACGGCGTCGCCCGGCTGCGATAGCCGCCGCGACGGCTGGTGGTGCCGACCGCGAGCGAACAGTCCGCGAG
>JBAWCX010000062.1:0-1530 GCA_049590495.1 Binatus sp. (SeqCode) | reverse complement strand
TAACTGAGCTGCGCGATCTCGACCTGCAGCTTGCCTTCGAGCGTATGCGCGCGCTGCGCAAATATGTCGAGAATCAACTGGCTGCGATCGATCACGCGAATCTTGAGCTCGTTCTCGAGATTGCGCGCCTGCGCGGGGCTGAGCGCGTCATCGAATATCGCCAGCGACGCACCCTTCGCACTCGCCAGTTCGCGCACTTCGCCCGCCTTGCCTTTGCCGATAAAAGTGCGCGGGTCGGGCGCTTTGAGACGCTGCCGAACAACTCCAGCCACTTCTGCGCCTGCGCTCTCGGTCAGAGCCTTAAGTTCGTCGAGCGATTCTTCGCTGCCGATTCCCGCTTCGGAACCAAGTTCGATCCCGACCAGGATAGCGCTCTCGTGATTCTCGTGAGCAACGTCGTAGGACTTAGCCAGATTCTTACCTCGTTAGCGGAAAATCCAGGATCAAAGCCTATCAGATCCCAGCAACCCGAGGTACGCCACGCTTCTGCCCCACAAAACTTCCGAACAGGGACGAAGTCCCGCATCTTCTCTTGATACTGGGTGCAGGGGTCACCCCTGCCCAAGGAGGTGCGGAACCCACGGTGGGTTCCACATTAGATGAAGTGAATCCGTCCTATCTCAACTCGACCGATCCAGGAGCGAAAATCTGCTCCATCTCGGTGACGAACGTATCGGTCGGCGTCACTCGATAGCTGTCGCCCAGCAGCATCACCGCTTCGCGGCCATCGTTGAGGCTCAAATGCAGGTACGTCATCGACTTGCCTCGATACCGCGCGAGCATCGCCTTCAGCGCGTCGAGGCCGCCGTTCTCGAGCCGGCTCATCGGCGCCGTGATCCGCACCTCGCGGATCGAATCGAGCAGCGCCGAATCCAGCGGCACCAGCCCTTCGAGGATTATCTGCGCGCGCTCGTCGTCGACGTCCAGCTTGCCGCGCGCGACCACCGGCTCGTCGCCCATGATAATCGCCTCGAACTTCTGATAGGTCTCCGACCACGCGATCGCTTCGACCGCGCCTTCGCGATCCTCGAGCGAAAACGTCGCGTAACGCTTGCCCGACTTGTTGTTCTTCAGCTTCACGGCGTGGATCACGCCAGCAATCTGCACCGGGCTGCCGTCGGGTGCCGACGACAGGTCGGCGGTGGTCACCTTGCTGATTCGGGCGAGTTCGCGTTCGTACTTGTCCAGCGGATGAGCCGTGATGTAGAAGCCGAGCGCTTCTTTTTCGAATTTCAGTTTCTCCCTGGCGTCCCATTCAGGAATCGGCTCGCGCGCAGCCGGCTTGGGCACTTTGACCGCGCCGCCGAACAACCCAATCTGGTTTTTCTCGGCGTCGCTCTGCGCCTTCTGCGCGAGTCTGATTGCCTGCTCCGCCTCGGCCATCAAGGCCGCACGCACCGCGCTCACCGAATCGAACGCACCGCACTTGATAAGCGCGTCGAGCACGCGGCGGCTGATCAGTTGCGTGCCGACGCGCATGCAAAAATCCGCCATGCTCTCGAATGGGCCATTGGCCTCGCGCTCCGCGAC
>JBAWCX010000061.1:0-3514 GCA_049590495.1 Binatus sp. (SeqCode) | reverse complement strand
TTTGTCACCAGCGACACCTATGCGCACGGGGTTTCCGGCCTGGCGCAGACGTTCACCTACACTCGCGATCCAGGCACTGAGTTGGTTACCTCGATGACGGATCAGCTGGGACGAGAGACGACCTACGGGTACGACGCCAACGGAAATCTCACAAATATTACCAGACTGGCTGGAACGCAGCAGGCGGTTAGCTACGAACTTGTTTACGATCCAACCTTCAGCCAGCTGACGTCGATCACCGATCCGCTAAGCCATATCTGGACGTTCGGCCGAGACGGCAGCGGCAATCTCACCAGTATAGTCGATCCTCTGAGTCACTCGATCACTCTGACATACGATGCCGAAGGTCGGCCGTTGACGCTCGCCGATGCGTACAACGACACGGCCCAATTCGGTTACAATGGCGCTGACCTCTCTACAATCACTGATCCTTTGGGGAACACGACAAACCGCAATACCGACAGTGCGGGACGGCTGATTGGAGTAAGAGACGCCTTGGGTCAGTCCACGGTTATCACACTGGATGCGCTGGACCGCATCACACAGATTACCGATCCCAACTCCAACGCCACTTCATTCGCATACGATGGCAACAGCAACCTGTTGAGTGTCACGGACGCCAACAATAACCAGACTTCGTACACGTACGATTCACGCAATCGGGTGACTAGCCGGGCCGACGGACTGCAAGTATCGGAAAGCTACGGATGGGACGGCAATCGCAACCTGACCAGTCATACCGACAGACGCGGGAAAGTGGCGGCATTTACGTACGATGCGCTCAATCGCAGGACCTTCGCCGGGTTCGGTCAGAGTGGCAGCCAGTACGAGAGCACCATCAACTATACTTGGGACGCGGGCAACCGCCTGACCGGGGCAACCGACTCGATCGCCGGTGCAATTGTCCGCGTGCCAGATCTTCTCGACCGCCTCACTTCGGAGACGACACCGCAGGGTTCGATAACCTATAGTTATGATAACGCGAACCGCCGACAGACGATGCAGGTTGCCGGGCAGACCGCCGTTAACTATTGTTGGGATAACGCAAATCGCCTCACCGGGGTTAGTCAGCAGAGCTGCCCGAACAATCCAACTGTTGGCATTGCCTACGACAATGCCAACAGACGTACGACTCTGACGCTGCCCAATGGTGTGACGGTCGGATATAGTTTCGACAACGATTCCCGCATCACCGGACTGACGTACAGCGCGGGAAGTTCGCAACTGGGGAACTTGACCTACGGCTACGACGCGGACGGACGAGTGACAAGCAAAGGAGGCACGCTGGCTGCGACCAACTTGCCCAACTCCGTAACCGGCAACACGTTCAACGCTGACAACGGAATGACCGCTTTCGGAGGCGTGGCGCTAAGCTACGATGCAAACGGGAATCTCACTTCGGACGGAAACAATACCTACGCGTGGGATGCGAGGAGTCATCTGACGGCCATTAGTGGCGGCGCCACTGCCAGCTTTACATATGACGGATTCGGCCGTCGCGTGAGCAAGTCCGTTGGCTCTGGTACGACGCAGTTCCTCTACGACGGGCTCAACCCGGTGCAGGAGTTGAATGCCAGCAACCAAGTGATCGCGAATCTGTTGACAGGACTGAATATCGACGAGTACTTCACCCGGACCGATACGGCTACATCGACGTTCTTAACCGATGCGCTAGGCTCGACGATCGGGATGGTAGGAGCAGGCGGAACGATCGCCACCAATTACACGTACCAGCCGTTTGGAACTACGACTCTTGGAGGAGCTGCAAACGGGAATAGCTACGAGTTCACGGGTCGGGAGAACGACGGTACCGGTTTGTACTATTACCGGGCAAGATACTATAGCCCACTTTTCCAACGCTTCATCGCGCAGGACCCGATTGGGTTCAGGGGTGGCGATGCAGACCTGTATGGCTATCTGCGCGATGATTCGCTTAATACGCGTGATCCTGATGGCCGCGGTCCCATACTTGCCATAGGAGTAGCGGCTGCATGTGCTGCGTACGATTTGTATGATACAGGCTCCCTCTTATCGGAGGCAAACCAACTGTCGCAACAGATTGCAGCTATTCAGCAGCAGATTGATAACCTAAGAAATCAAGCCAACAGCTGCTCTTCTGATCCGCTAGATATCGGACCTGAGCAGCAAATTCAGCAACTTCAACAGCAACAGCTGCAATTGGCTGAACAGTTTGCTGCTGCTCACGCGTCGATGGTCGCGACTGGTGTCGCAACGACTGCCCTCTGCATTGGCCTCACGGCCGGTGCGGAGCTTCTTCCAACGCCATGACAAAGTTCGTATTGCTACAGCTATGCGCGGACAATATGCGGCACTATGTCCTTATCGCGAGAATTATCGAAGTCGTGGTATGCGGCTCCCTCGTTTTGGCTACCGTGCTGCTGTACAGAGCATCGCTCTCTACGGAAATGGTCAAGCGGTATAGATGGCGAGCTAAGCTCTTTTGGATCATTCCTTTCCTTGAACGGTGGTCGGTCAGTCTGGCTCCTGAAGACGTCGAACGCGTCCGCATATTTCGGCGAGGATTGTTTACTTGGCAGTTCGTATTTGCGGCCTCAAGTGCGGTCTTGATCGTCTATTTTGGAGTTTTAGCGCCTCGAATCCTTTTGATGTTCGCGCGCGGTGCTTGTCGAAACTAGTGTGGTGTCCCGCAAATAACCTTACTCAGCATGGCGATTTTCATGAGCACCGCTAAGACTGACAAAGCCGATCTGTCACGCCAGCAACCATCGCGGACCAATTGACCGATGGATTGTATGAGGAAATGCGGCGGTAAAGGCCCGGTCGGCGAAGGGTTGGCGATTCACGACGCTGCCCGTTCATGCCTCGGAAGTATCTTCCAGCAGCTCAATGCGGCCGGAATCAGTGTCTTCAGGTCTTTACGTCATCTTCGGTTCATTTAGCTCGGCAAATCTGTTAGGTTGCTGAATATCCAGTCCTCCGGGGGAGTTGATTATGCTACAGACCGATGCGAACGGCGTCGGAACGAGAACGAGCGTTCTTTTGATTGTTGTGCTGATGCTGAGCGTAATGCTCGGCGCGTGTTCGTCGGAAGTACATCAGACTGATAAGCAGGCCGCGATGGGTCGAATGACCTTCAATCCGGAGAAATGCGAGAGCGTCGGAGCGGTGTATTACACTTGTGCTGGCGAACATTCGTTGCCCGATGCTAACCAGGGAATGGAAGCGTCGGGCGAGACGAATGACACGCAGCTGATTCGCGGCGTGTGCCCGCCCGGTACACAGTATAAGAACGGCGCCTGTCGGGGAAATTACGGCGACGCGCCGGCTGGAGCGGGTGCGAACTAGTCACCAGTACTGAAGACCCACCAGAACTACCGACCCACGGGTAACACTAGTTGTGCAGGACTCCGGTGCGCATAACACTAAGCGGCGCGCTGGTCGTCTCTAGCTGAAGAGCAACCGCGGTTTGCTGTGGTGGCGTCGCGCATCCCCAAATCGCAATGCAGCCGCCGCACACCGCAAAACCTTATCA
>JBAWCX010000060.1:0-12533 GCA_049590495.1 Binatus sp. (SeqCode) | reverse complement strand
CGGATCTACACCGCCCAGCCACGCGGCAAAAGTGTCAACGGTTTTTCGTGCGAACCCGAACGAATGCCTAAACGTGGCGAACCAACCGGGACTGTAGTCGATACCATTTGCCCGATACGCACGCCTCAGAAACTCTCGGGACGAGCGGCGTTGTTTCGGACTGGTGAGATTAAAGTAAAACGCGATCGGGAACACGGCCACCATGCAGCCATAGCGTCCCGTCACCCTGTAGAAGAGCGCCAGAAAACTGAGTCCCCAGTACGCGCCTCGCTCGGCGACCGAGGCCCAGTGACTCGGAGAGTCGATCGAATGCCGGCGATTGCGAAGAATTTTGCGCAAATGCAGCGGCATCGTGAGAACGAGTCGCGTATGCATCGCGGTGATTGCCCAGTTATCGCGAATCAAATCAAAGTTCGAGATGTTGCCTCGCGGATACACCACTCGCACCGGAACGAAGAACACCGGAACACCTTCCCAGATCAGACGGACGAAAATCTCGATATCAAAATCCATTCTGCAGCCAAGGCGATGATTCTTCTGGAGCTTCGTCACACGCTCCAACGGATAGAGACGCAACCCGCACATCGAATCGACCGGATGACTCGTCAGCGTCTCGATCCCAACCCAGAAGTGCGTGATCGAGCGACCGAGGCGTCGCCCCCGCGGCATCGTTCCATCGTGAACGGGCGCGCCCGCGATGAACCCATCAAGATGCGCCTCGCCGAGTGCGATAAACTCGGCCAGGTTCGAAAGATCGTGTTGTCCGTCGGCGTCGATCTGCAGCGCATGAGTAAATCCCGCTGCGCGCGCCAGTTCGAATCCCCGCATCACCGCAGCGCCTTTGCCGCAATTGGTGTCGAGGCGATCTACGATCACTTCATTTTCAGGAGCATGAAGTGCGCACAGCGCCGCGCGCGTGGGTTCGTCGCTCCCGTCATCGATGACAAAAACCGGCAAACTAGCGTCACGCAGCCGGCTGACCAACTCGCCAACCACTTCGCAGTGATTAAAACTCGGAATTATGGCGCAACACTTAAACGTCATTTTGGCGCGAACCCTACCTGTCCGGAGGAACACGCGCCTTCCGCGTCGGCGTAATCGAAATAGATACAGTTTCGTGCAGGTACGTATTTGATATTCAACGTGAGGTGATGATTGGGGCGAATCGGCTTGCGAAACTTGATCCGGATCGTATTTGCGAAGACTGCGCCGAGCGCAAAGTGCTCTCTTCCGTATTGAATCGCCCAGTCAAGTTGAACCACACCCGGCAATATCGCGAATCCTGGAAAATGGCCGCGAAAATAAAGCAGTCCATCCGGAACGATCAACTTCAATTCCGCATGCTCTTCCGATCTCACGAGCTCTACGATTTCAGGCTTCCTGATCTCAGATGCTGGAAGTCGCTGCGGCTCTGCGCTCATACCGTTTGCTCCAGCAACGCCAGCACATCAGGCACGCGACGTTTGCCCAGTCCATCCATCGGCATGAAGTCGACGAACCGCCACCGCCGCGGCAGTACTGCGAGATCCTCGGTCGATGAAAGCTCGCGGCGAAGCATCCGCTCGAAGCGAAACTTCCCGAGTCGCTCGATCTCGGCAACACCCGCTGCTGACAATCTCACGACGACGCCAAGATACGTGCGGCGCTCGCCGAGGGCGACAACCGCCGCCTCGTCAACCCACCGGAGTCCGGTGATCTCGCGCTCCAGCCGTTCGAGACTCACGCGTTTGCCTTCGACTTTGACAACTCGGTCGATTCGCCCTTCCAGGCGAAAACGTCCGTCCGCAGAGAGCGAGATTCGGTCAGCCTGCTCGCACCAACCGTGGCCGGAGGCGTGCGGAGATCGCAGCATCAGAACTCCGTCACGACTCGCAGCAACTTCGACTGACGGCAGGGGCTGCCAGAGCACAGGTTCCGGCCCGCCGCGGCGCCAGGCTATAACGCCCGCTTCGGTGCTGCCGAGTATCTCTGTTGGAGTACAGCCGAAGATTCCGATTGCATCGTTCGCAGCCTCGGCCGGCAAAGGCGCGCCCGCGGAGATGATCATGCGAGGACGATTCGCGGGCGTCTCAGGAGCGAAGCCGCCAAGGCGTGTGAGTTGCGCCGGGCTCGTGACGATCATCGAGGGGCCATCCAACTGCGCCATCAGCGGTTCCCAAGCGACGTGAAATTCCGAATGAAATGGGCGGCCCGCCGTTATCGGCCACATGATTCGAAATGTCATTCCAAAGACGTGCTGATGGGTAACAGTGCCGACAATTGGTATTTCTGCCAGTTCCGCGCCCCACATCTGCTCAAGCACTGATGCTTCGCGTTCGAACAGGATCATAGACTTCTCAACTTTCTTGATCTCGCCCGTCGAGCCGGAGGTAAAAAAATCGATCCGGCCTTTTCCGAAATCTGCTTGGAATGCCGCGACCTCCGCACGGCCCGGCTCAAGCACAATCACCTTTTCATGATCGATTGCCCATGAATCCGTCAGCAATCCCTCAACCTCGCCGAGAACTCTGAGCAACGTGCCGGTTTGCGCGTTCGGAGGCAGAATCACCTCGGCGCCGATTTTCATTAGCGCAAGCACCCCAACGATGAACCAATAGCAGTCGTTGCAGATCACTGCTGCGCGACGGATGGAGCGCTTCGAGAGGCGATCGGCATTGTGCGATACATCGGATCGCAATTGCACCAGCGTGATCCGCTGGCTATTACGGATCGCCACGCAATGCGTGTCCGGCCGCCCACCTGCCAGTAAGTCCGACAGCGACACCAGGCTCATACGGAGATCCGCAGGCGTCGATGCACAAACTGGCGAACTACAAATTCCGTCGCGAACATCACCCCCATCGCCAGGTAAGATATCAATCCGTTATACAGCGTCCACAGTCTAAGACTCCCGCTAGCTGCGGTCGCGGCAGATATTGCCGCGTTGACGATAAAAAATATCAGCCACGCGATTGTGACCTTGCGCAAGTACGAATTGGCTTCGAGCGGTAATTCCGGATGAGTAAGGCGAGCGATCCGTTCGACGATAGTTGGCGGCCAGAGAAGCGAATGAGCGAATACTGCGCCGAACCCGAGGCTCAGCAATACCGGGTATGCCTTAAGCCCAACTACCGGCGAGCGCGCCGCCAGCCCAATGACTATAACGGCGGCAATCAGATAGGGCAAAGACTCGCGGCCATTCTTCTTGCTTCCAAGCGCGGCCTTTGCGGCAAGCAGCGCAACCAGACTGAACGCGATCAGGCCCGGCGGCAAAGTCCGCAAGCCAAAATAAACTAAAAATGGATAAGCGACGCCGATCGCTACGACCGTGACGTCAAGACTGCCCGCCATTGTTAACCTGCGCATAGATCCTGTCGACAACGTCACCGAACGTTCTAACGCTTTTGAACTCCGACGGCGAAATTTTGCGGCCCGTGTATTCCTGCAGTTTCACAACGAGGTCGATTGCGTCGATGCTGTCCAGATCGAGATCATCCGACAAGTGCGCATTGAGATTTAACTTCTCCGTCGGCAAATCGAACAGATCCTGCAGATATTTCGAGAGAACTCCCGCGATATCGCTCTTCGAGACCATCAATTGGATTCCTGCCTTTCCAGGTATCGCGCGAGTGTGCGAACCGTTTCGAAGATCTCCCGGATTTCTTCCTTCGATCCTTGGACCTTTATTTTGTACTTCTTTCTGATCGCGACCCCCAGCTCCAATCCATCTATAGAGTCCAGTCCTAATCCTTCGACAAACAATGCTTCATCGCTGTCGATATCCTCTGGCGCGATATCTTCGAGGTCAAGCGCACTTACGATGAGCTCTTTTAAATCGCGTTCAAGGTCAGGCATTTTTCAGCCTCAAGCAGTACTCAGCTTCCACATACGACGCCAATATCCGAGCGTTCCGAGCGCGTGATTGCGGGGCCAGATTCGAAAATTGCTGTGGGTCGATCTCCTCCGCGACTTCAATTCGAAACGTTGGCCGAGTGTCTGGAATTCTGTAAAAAGGCTCACCCTTAACCAACGTGATCGGTTCGCAGCTGATCCTAATGGGCTGCACATTCACGCCGGCTACGGTCGCGATGTGTGCAAAGCCTCTTTGAAAGTGTAGTGGCTTGCCGGGTATCGAGCGGGTGCCCTCCGGAAATATTATTAGATTGTAACCGGCTTCAAGTGTCTCTCGACACTTATCGATCAATGCCTCAGGTTCGTAGTCGTTGCGAATGTAACCCGCCGCCCGTACTACCGGTCCCATCAATCGGTTGCTGAACAGCTCAGACTTCACCACGCACTTCGTATCGGGCAGCAACGCCATCAACAGAACGATGTCGATGAGCGTGGGATGATTCGCGATGATCAGTTTGCCCCTGCAAGCTGGGAGTTTCCCCGCGTCAACCACTTCGAGTTTCAGAACGCCCAGCACTCGCAGCATCCTGACGTAGACACGAAAACTCTCCCGAATGATGTGCTGCGCACGGCGATTTCGTTCGTTCTCGTCGTGAACGAACAGCGTGACCATTGGGATGACAGTCGTCGCAAGGATGAATCCACCGACGCTGAGCGCGGCGAACGCGAACGCCGTCCAGACGAGCCTCCATATGTAGAAGATCCGCCTAAGCACAACGCTGCCATCGCCACTGGGTCCGGTCACCAATGGATCTCGTTTCGCGCTCATTTGAAAGCATGAATCTTATGAAATCCAGCGATTGCGCGCTCGCGGATTGCGCCTTCGCGGCGTGACTTCGCAGCTCGTGAGTCAAAGTGAATTCACGACCGTCATCACAGGGCGGCATGAGGAGCATTGCTAGTGCGACGCAGCTCTCAGTGCCATCGGTGACCTCGTCGTAGGGCTGCGGCGGGACATCGTCAAAATAGACCAGCATCACCGGCTCGCCGGATCCCTCCTTCAAGCAAGCAACGGCCTCCAGCAATCCGTAACCGAAACTGTCAGCGCCAGCAGAAATCGCAGTATGCCCCGCAGTATTGGCCCATGCGATCGAAAGCAGGCCGGCGAGCGCGTTGTGAACAGAAAGGCTGAAATCGGCCGGCGAGATGGGTTCTCTGGCTGCTAACGAGTGGAGAATTCGGAGAGTCCGATCTGATTCGCCGTAGCGAGAACAAAAGACGAAACGTGCGGTTCGCTGTTCAGAGAGTGCGCAACTGGTTCGAAAAGCCATCTGTCCGATGTTGCTGACGCGTCGGCGAAGTATCTGTGGCAAGCTCGCCGCAGCTTGCGCGCTATCGGTTCGTGGATTTCTCGCGCCGCGCGACCACGCCACCCAATCCTGGCGCGTTTCCAATCCCGGTGCGCAAGCCATCCAATCTTCAACGCAGAACCGCGCGAGTTGGCCTGATCCCGCCGCCTCGGGCGGCGTCCCATTCAACCTCGACAGAATGTTTTCCCCCTCCAGAAATTCCAGCTCACTCTACTTCGTTACGCGTCATAATGGTAGATGGGAGATTAAAGATTGATGCAGCGTAGCAAAGTTCCAACCGACTGATCTTCCGGTATTCTGTGAAGGAGGTTTCGGAAGTACGGAATGCTCGCAATCGCATACCGCAATCTGATCGAGCGCCCGACCGGATTAGTCGACGGTCCCAATAGATCACAGCGCGACGCGTTCGCTCAGTCCGGGCGCAGGTCGCGACGGCAGGTGCAGCGTGTTGCCGCAGAATCGCTGCTCGCAGATCTTCTGGAACTGGTGGCCGGGAGTCCTTTGTCACATTGGCAGGTAATAAGAAATCAAGACGGCAAACCGACGCTCGTTAAGGCGGACGGTCGAAGTCCGATCGAGGTATCGCTTAGTCACAGCGGGGCGCTAGCGCTCGCAGGGATCACTGACCTCGGTGAAATCGGCGTTGACCTGGAATTTCGGACTCGGAGGCGGTCGATTTCTGAGATCGCCGCCTATGCTTTCGGTCCCCAAGAACGAAGAATGGTCGAATCAGCCGGACTGGCCGCCTTCTATCGAATTTGGACTCTCCGGGAAGCACTGGCAAAGGCATGCGGAATCGGATTTCCTATGCTGACAGACGGTCGCGACTACTTTGCACAAGCACCCAAGTCGGGGACTTGGCAGAGCGAGATCGATGGTCGCCATTGGCTATTCTCGACCGGCGACCTTGTCGGCGACTATACGTTTTCTATCGCCCTAGCGTCGCGGTCACCGTTTGATGCAGACTGCGGACCGGATCTAACACCTCGTCAGCTCGTCCGATAGCGCGCAGAAAATTACCCTTTGAGTGCCGCGATGAATTCAGGATCTGCCAGAACTTTGTCGACAGTTTCGTTCAGAGTTCGTTGGGCGAGTTGGGTCAATTCATCTGTGCTACCGAAAATTCCTGCGCCCCATGCACTTTCTTTGCTGTCGGTTTGATAGGTTCGTGAGAACAGCACTCTGCGTGACGGCAATGACAGCACATTCACTAATAGATGCGCATGTGCTTCTCGATTAAAATAGTAGCTGCAATCAAACTTGATGACTTCCCCTGTTATCTCAGCTCTAGCGTTCTGAGTGTTGCCAAGTAGCTTTCGCGTCTGGAGCGCATCGATGAACGCTTGCTCAACCACTTCGCTCACTGGCCTGTCAGTGTAAAGTTTCTTTAAGGGGTTGCCATAGCCTCCTCTTATGGCGCCAAGCCAGTTTGCATTGGTGCCGCGATCGTCGACGAAGGTACCTACAACGACCGGGACTTGTCCGCTAGCGCTACTAGAGGTTAATTCAGTCGGCTGATACTTGACGGTCTCGATATGCGTTGAGCAGCCGATGGTTTCTAACACCAATAACGCTATCAAACTGGAACGACGTATCCGCATTTCTGGCCCCCGTTTAAGAGGAGTTGCCACCTCCCGGTATAGAGATTGATTCATTGAGGGTCGTTCTGCCTTTTTTGGGTGAACGAGAGATCGAGCGGGCATTGTTGCCATCTCCCAAAGTTCGCATCAATAGTGGACGCGAGTTAATTGCATGGCTTCCTCAGCGTTTCAAGTCGAACCAGGAACCGCCCGATTCTTCCTGCAACTGGAATGGTATAGTATTCTGGCCGACCAGATAGGTTCCCATAATGTCCGCCGGGGGGAACTGGGACATTCTGCAAACTCACGACGATAAATCGGCGACCCTCTTGCCCGCCCGCGATTCAGAACCGTGCGATGTACTGATCATTGGAGGAGGACCCGGCGGCTCGACAGCCGCGGCGCTGATTGCCGACAGGGGCAAAGACGTGGTCCTACTCGAAAAAGATGCCCATCCGCGGTTCCACATTGGCGAATCGTTGCTACCCCGAAATATCCCAATATTGGAAAGGCTAGGGATTCTTGAAGAAGTCGCCAGCATGGGTGTGCTGAAACCGGGCGCAGAGTTCGTATCAGACGAAACTGGCGAAAGCGTCGAGTTCAACTTCGCGAAGGGCCTAGATCAGGAATACACACACGCGTACCAAGTCAAACGCGCGGATTTCGATGAAGCTCTGTTCGCCAACGCGAAGCGCAAAGGCGCTCGAACCTATCAGCGCACCGCAGTGACCGATGTTGTTTTCGGCGCAGCCGGTGAGCGGGCTCGTGTATCGGCAACGAACTCGAGTAGCCAACTTCGCTTCTTTGCACCCAAGTTGGTCCTCGACGCCTCCGGACGCGACACCTTTCTTGCCACCAGGCTCCGGCTGATCAGAGCGAACAAGCACAACAACACCGCCGCTGTCTTCGCGCACTTTCGCAAGGTCGAATACAAGATTGGCAACATGGCGGGGGATATCACCGTCCATCTGGTCAGGGACGGTTGGTTTTGGATGATTCCGCTTCCCGGCGATGTAATGAGCGTCGGTTTTGTTGGTAACCAGGCCGCGTTCAAGAATCGCCGTGGCACCGTGCAGGAATTCTTCTTCGACAGAGTACGCGACAGTCCGACGGTAAGCGCGCGCATGATGCTGGCAGAGTTGGCCTCCGAAGTGACCAGCACTGGAAACTATTCCTACCGCGCGACGTCATCATGTGGGGAAGGTTACTTCATGATTGGCGATGCGTTCGCCTTCATCGATCCGGTTTTCTCCAGCGGCGTCCTGTTGGCTATGATGGCCGGCGAAATCGGAGCTGATGTAGCTATCAAATGGCTCGAGGATCCAAAGGCCGGCCTCGCGATGGCACGCAAGGCCGAGCGTCGCATGCGCAGTTCGATGGACAAATTCGGTTGGTTTATCTATCGCATCAACCACCCGGTATTACGCGAAATGTTTATGGCGCCAAGTGACCGCTTTAGGATGCGCGCGGGTCTCGTCTCGATACTCGCGGGAAACGTGCAACCTGACTGGCGGTATTCGGCGCCCTTGCTCGCCTTCAAATGTATGTTTTACGCTCTCTCGCTTGCATACCGACTCGGATTTTCAACTCCCTGCGGCGTTAGGGCCTGAAACATCTGCGCAGTAAACACCAAGTGAAAGGGACATCGATTCATTCATTTGATTCAGCAACTCGCGATGGTTGGAGTTCGGAATCCTACGTGCCGGAATCGCGCTTCGGGGTATGGTTCCTGGGTACCGACATCTGGACCAAATACGTTTTGAAGTGCGCAATCGAAGACCTCGACCGTCTCATCGAAAATCGCCGAGAGTCGTATCCGGTGATCGTCGACGTTGGCTGCGGCTTCGGACGCTCGTTCAAGATGCTCAACGATCGTTTCCGGCCGATTCGAATGGTGGGCATCGATCTCGATTCGAACATGATTGCCGGCGCGAGCCTCGAGGCGAAGCGGCGAGGCCTTGCGATCGAATTGAGCAATGCGTCGAGCTCATCGCTTCCCTTGGCTGACCAATCCGTTGATATGGTGTTCTGCCATCAGACCTTCCATCATCTGGTCGATCAGCACAAAGTCCTTGGTGAATTTCACCGGGTGCTCAGGCTCGGTGGTTTACTTCTTTTCGCAGAATCGACCCGCAAGTTTATCCATTCCCGGATTATTCGTGTACTCTTTCGTCACCCGATGGATGTGCAGCGTAGCGCACCGGAATATCTTGCGATGATTGGCAACGCGGGATTTGAAATTCATCCGCATTCGGTTTCGTACCCGTACTTGTGGTGGAGCCGGCCCGACCTCGCAATCATGGAGCGATGGTTCGGTTTCCGCCCGTCCCCCGGTCACGAGGAGACACTAGTTAACGTGGTCGCAGTTCGAACCTGATCGTATAGCTTCGGACGAAATATAGTTGAGTCGCCGCCCGCACCTCCGCCTTCCAATCGGGTTTGCCCGAAAAATGGACTGACTTTCAACATGCTGAGGCTTGTACGTCGCAATAGGTGCTTCGGATGGACCTGTGATAAGAGAACGGCGATGACTCGGACATGGGCTTACACTCTGAGCTTTCTAGCGAGTGCCTGCGGAACGTACTATGTCCCCAAGCCGGCGGTGTCTCGCCCGCCAGCGATCACTGTTGCTAACACTCCAGAAGCGCAAAGTTGCTTGCGCATGTGCGTGCAGACGCATGAAATCTGCCATGGCAATTGTCGTCGTTCTTATACGCAGTACAATGGGCGCGAGGTGGAGCAACAAACGCAACAATGTGTCAGCGACTGCGACGACTCTCGCGATACCTGTCTGAAAACTTGTCCGCAATAGTTTCGCGCTGCGGCCTCTCGCTGATCTATCTGTGGTGGAGTCGCCCCGACTTCTAGGTCGTGATGCGGGTATTTGGACTCGCGCCGCCGGCCAATCGCGAGGAGACGTTGATCAATCTGGTGGCAATTCGGAGTTGACAGCGTGACCCGGAAGCGCTCAACTCGGTTCGTTTCGGAGATTCGATCGGAGAATCAAAACGGAAATTTTAGCAAAACTCCGGTTTCGCACTTCTGTGCCGATGGCTTTGTTCGCGCTCGTGTCAGCCGCTCTGGGCGGCTGCGCCGGTAGAGGCAGCATTCAGGACAATCCAAGCGCTCACCAGAAGTTCGTTTTCGCGTCGGCCTACAGCACAGATGTGTGCCAGACCAGGATGAATGATCTCGCAGGTACCGAGGTTCAAATGGTTGAAGATGATCGACAGCTTGTCACGAGCATTTTCAGCTTCGGTATAGTACCCTCGCATCGGTGTATCGGTGTTGCCAAGGATTCCGCAGTTGTGGCTCCGTTGTCGGCTAAACATGAATAAGAAGTTCCCTGTTCACTGGATCCTCGTCGTCGGTTTTCTAACCACGATTGCGGGTCTCATTGCAGGATGCTCGGTGGTGATGGAAGCCACCCGCCCGGCACCAGTCCGCCTCGCACAATTTGATCCGGGCGAGAGTCGCGACGACGTGGTGGCAAAACTCGGCGAACCGATTAGCAACACGACTGATGCCGATGGCGCAAGCTGCGATCTTTATTCGCTTCCCCTGTCCGGGTACGGCAATTGGGCCAAAGCCGGTATCGCTTTCGGTGAATTTCTTGCCGATGTCGGCACCATCGGCATCGCGGAAGTTGTATCGACCCCCACCGAAGCGGGAACACGCAACAAAAAGACCCCGGTGTGGTTCTGCTGCCGTAAGGGCCTGCTCGCGCGCGTGACACCTGAGCGCCTCGAGGGTGAAGACCTAGCAGCATCGGAACGCGTCGCTTCGAAGGCACCAGCTTCCACTACGTCGCCTGCTGCTGTTAGCACGGAAGCTGCCGCCGCATCGCCTGCCACTATCAGCACGCAAGCCGCTGCCGCTGCACTGCCAGCCCTCAAAGGAACAGCCCCACCCTCCCTCGCCCCTGTAGCAGCTCCTTCCAATGTGACCGAGTAAGCTTCCTGCTCGACGAGAGTACGAAACCGGTAAGCATCTGCGGCGCGGCGCATAGATCGAAGCGGCAGTTCGAAAGGCGAGTCCGGTTGAGAATGAACGTTGGACACGGACGGTAGGAACGCGATGCAAGGCGTGATCGTTGCATTACCCTGATGCCTTGTTTTTCGTCGGACGCTGACTGTCTTTCCGTTTCTGCCAAATGCCACCTTCGTGAATGATCTTCTGAGGCTCTATGCGCCATAAAGGGCGCAAGGTTATTTGGAGAATCTGCTCCTCGATTCTTCGCCCCCGTCTGATCGTCCGCCGAGTTGAGGAAATGCATTCCCCTACTCTGAAGGAAAGTGATTCTTCGGCGTTCTGGTCTGCGATTCATAAGATTTCTTGATACCCAAACGAGCCCAGATCGTCTGAACCGCGGCGCTCCGCTGTGAGCCGCCCCGCGAGCACTCCGTAAACTCCGCGTCACGGCCCCACACCGTACCCCACCTCCGCCTGCGATCTCCGCTTCGCCGCCGCTCTCATTGGTGGCGTTCGCTGCGCTAGCACGACGCGCCAGCCCATTCGGGCCGCTTCGCTGTGGCACGTCCTGCCGCCCGCTTCGCTCGCGCATCTAGAAATCTGCGCACGGCCCTCCTGTTCGAGGTGTAAGGGCCGCGCGGAAAAAATTGGCGCGGGAATGAAAACAGAGCGCGTCCTGCCCGATGACGGGAAGCGGACGCAGCAAAGGAGAACGGAGGTAATGGCAATGGCAATCAACAAGGTGATCGTAATCGGCAATCTCGGAGCTAACCCGGTGGTTCGTGCTCTGCCCAACTCGGGGCAGAACGTGGTGAATTTCTCGCTGGCGACGACCGAGCGTTTCACGGATCTGAGTGGTACCAAGCAGCAGCGTACCGAATGGCATCGCGTGGTCGCATTCGGACCGCTTGCGGATACGTGCCAACGGTTCTTGAGCAAAGGCCGTCAGGTTTACATCGAGGGTCGGCTCACTACCCGCCAGTACGAAGCGAAGGACGGAAGCGGCAAACGTTACCGGACTGAAATCGTCGCGCGGCAACTTCGCCTGCTCGGGAATCGCGCCAACACGCCTAAGACCGAAGCGTCTGACGACATCCCATTTTAGTTTGGGCGCACACACGGGAGGGCCGCGCAAGCGGCTCTCCCCCAACCATTTCAACGACAATCGGAGATTATGGAAATGGAAATCTATGCAATCGTTACCGAGAAGATAATCAATCTACTTGAACAAGGCGTCGTGCCGTGGCGCAGGCCGTGGACCTCAGCCGGACTGCCGCGCAATCTTGTGAGCAAGAAGTCTTATCGCGGCATCAATCACTTTCTGCTTTCGACATCGAAGTACGTTTCTTCGCTCTGGCTGACGATGCGCCAGGCTAATGAACTGGGCGGACACGTCCGCAAAGGCGAGGAAAGTACGATCGTCGTTTTCTGGAAGGTCGAAGACGCGACGCAGAGCACGGAAGACCTCGACAACGAGACGGCCGACTCGAAGGCGCGCCGACGGTTCTTGCTTAGATATTATCGCGTGTTCAACCTCGAACAATGCGAACTGCCGCAGGCGGTCCTCGACAAGATTCCGACAGTCGAGACGCACGAGCACGACCCCATCGAAGCCGCCGAACGGATCATCGCCAGAATGCCCAACCCGCCCGAGATTCAACACGCAGGCTCAAAGGCGTTCTACAGCCCGATCGCAGATCGAATCTCTCTGCCACCACGCGAACTTTTCGCGAGCGTTGAGGAATATTACGCCACAGCGCTGCATGAGACCGTCCACAGC
>JBAWCX010000059.1:0-1947 GCA_049590495.1 Binatus sp. (SeqCode) | reverse complement strand
CGGCTGGACCATGATTCGCGACATCGCCGCGGTCGCGCGGGCCAATAGCTCGTTGCGGCTGTCAGCTTCGACCTCGATCGTGAGTACTTTGCCGCGCTCGAGCTCCTTGTACAGTGCCTCTTGATCGGCCATTTGAACCTCCTCTGATCTTTTCAGAAGTGCCCTGGCTCGCACCCCGCGCAATTGTTCTCCTTCCCAGATGGGAAGGGCACCCTCCGCGACCGGTTCCCCTTCCCCTCTATGTCCGGCTGCAGTACCAAATTACCCTCGCCCGTTCTGCGGGAGAGGGAACGGCGTCCGCGCCTGGGGTGAGGGAAGGGGTTAGGGGTTAGGTTACCGCTTCTTGCGCGCCTTCTTCCTCGACTCCCTGGTCTTCGCCTGGAGCCTGGATTTTTTCCGTTTGCGCCGCCGCTTGATTTCCTTTTGCCGTTCGCTTGCCATCCAAACCTCTCTACTTTGGTTAGTCCAGCGGGACCGTCCGTTCCACCTTTGCACCGGAGTTGAGATGAATTCCAGCCGAGGTGACAAACGGCTTGCCCTTGCCGGAGCGATTTTCCACATAAGCGTCGTAGTCGCCGGGGTCAAGTTTGAAGCGATGCTCAACGCCCGGGTCGCTCTCTGCCACCTTGGTCTGCGTGCCGGCGCGCAGGATTACTACGCGCGTCGAGCTGTCGAGCGGAATCTTCGACATCACGGTCTGCACCGACAGCTCGGCCTTCACAACTTCGTCCAGCGTCAGCAGCGAGCGGCGGCCGGGCGCGAGCTGCAACGCGTGCCAGTCGTAGCCCTGCGGCGGCGCGTCGATATGGACGTCCACCTCGGTCGGCGCAAACAGATACTTGTCGCCCGAAATAAAGTTGGCGACCTTCGCGTGTGGCGCTTCGGTGGTGGTCACGCTCACGCCGAAGCCGGGATCGACTCCCGTCTTGTCCTTGGCGCTGACCTGCAGCACGGCGACATTGTTGATTAGCACTGTATGCGTGCGGCCGGCCTCGATCTGAACGCCGTCCTTGACGATCTGCCCGCCCACAATCGGCAGCACGAGCTTGTACTCGCCCGGCGGCAGCGCGATCGTCGAGCCGGCCGTGACCTGGCCAGCCTCCTTGCCGTTCGCCGCGATCAGGTGCGCAGGATTTCTCGCCCCTGCCCCGTCGTCGCCAAGCACATCGAGCTTCAAGTTCCCGGTGCCGGCCGCGCAAGCTATCGACGCGAAAATTGAAACGGCTGCAAGTAAGGGGGTGGCGGCGAGCAGTCGAATCGGTCTCATCATAACGGATGCGATGCTTTTCTTCCCCTCTCCAGAAGGGAGAGGGGCCAGGGGTGAGCTCGCGCGCGATTCAAGATTCTGCCTCTGCCTCCCCGGGGGTGCGAAAATTATGCAAAGGTCTCCTCATCCGGCGAAGTGGTATCTTATGGTGCCGGTCCATCGCGCGCCACCGAGTCTATCGCGCTTCTATGATATTTTCCTTTCGGTGATCGACTTTCTCGTTTCGAGTTCAGGCGATGCCAAGGGCTACGCTGGAGAGAAACGATCGCTACTAGAGAGGTACAAGGTGAGCGATACCAACCTTCGGAGATTAATTGCGCCAACAATGGCCCACTGTATGTTTGCCGCCGTTGTCACTGGCCTCTTATTATCTCCGATACTCGTGTGGTTCGCCCGGGTGCCATACGCACGCCTATTCGCGGCAATTCGGACCAAAGCTGCAACTCAACCAAAAGGCAGCAACCTCCGGCAAATCCTTGCGTTGATGCCTTTCCTTCTAGCGATATTCGGTTTGTCGGTGTGTTACTCATTCCCTATTTCGTTGAAGTGGTACTATGGGGCCGCGTCGCTTTTTCGCATGGACATTGGGCATAGGCTATGTGTGCTCGCATATTTCGTCGCTTTTCTTCTGAGTTCCGCCGCAAGCATTTGGTGGATCGGCGGTCTGCAAGCCTTCAGAC
>JBAWCX010000058.1:0-5904 GCA_049590495.1 Binatus sp. (SeqCode) | reverse complement strand
GCGCTGAAGCAGCACAAGCCGCTCAACTGGATTCAGCGGCAGATGGGTCATCGCACGCTGCAAATGTTGTTGAAACATTACTGGCGCTGGATACCGACCGACGATCTTTCTGCAGAAGAAATGTCTTCGCTGGAGAGCGCAGCGACGCCATTGGCCTCAAATCATGCCCACCCTGTGCCCACCCGGCCCGAAACCGGCACCGAAGCGGGCTCGTAAAACAATGATTCAGATCGGGAAAAACCCAATAAAACTGGCGGAGAGGGAGGGATTCGAACCCTCGGTACCGGTTACCCAGTACGCCAGATTAGCAATCTGGTGCCTTCGACCACTCGGCCACCTCTCCGCGCGAGAGAACGTCGATTGTTCAACATCGATCGCTAGCGCGCAAGCCAGTTGAACAGTTGCGCCCGAGCGCTGCGCCGAAGTAAAGCAACAGCAATGGAGCCGAGCCATGTGACAGAAAACTTCGTCGTCGAGAACGACGGGCCGATCACGACGATCACCTTCAACCGGCCTGAGCGCCGCAATTGCCTCGATGAGGCGGTCATACTCGACTTCGAACGCCGCCTGCATACTGTCCGCGACGATCGCGATTGTCGCGTCCTCATCGTGACCGGCAAGGGCGCCGCGTTCTGCGCCGGAGCGGACAACGCGATGTTCAAGGCTCCGGCCGGCGCCGCCATCGATCCTGCCGAGCGCCGCCGCCGCATGGGCGAGTTCGGCAAACGATGGCCGCGCCTGATAGGCCGGGCGTTCGACGTGCTGGCGCATCTCGATCAGATCACGATTGGCGCGATCAACGGTTATGCGGTCGGCGGCGGATGGTCATTTGCGCTCGCGTTCGATTTCGCGATCGCCGTCGAGGGCGCGGAGTTCTGGGTGCCCGAAGTGGATCTCGACGTGCCGTATCGCGGCGCTCCCGCCAGCGTGCTTGCCGCGCGGCTCGGCCCGTGGCGCGCGAAGGAAGCGATCCTGATGTGCCGCCATTACAAGGCAGAGGAATTGCTCGCGATGGGTGCGCTCAACCAGGTCGTCAAGCCGGACGCGCTGATGCCGTCCGCCCGCGAGCTCGCAAAAGCGCTGTCAGCAAAATCGCGCGACGCACTAGCCGCATCGAAGCGCGACATCAACGCAGTATTCTTCGGCCCCCGCCCGTTCTGACTCACTCGAGACACGTCACGACGGCGAGCTTTGCGGCGCTCGCGTCGACATAGAATTGTCGCAGCTGTCGAAACGCGTCCATCAGCCACTGGCGATCCTCAGTGGCGACGAATTGCCCGGGATAGATGCCGAGGTCCGCCATCTTATCCGGGTCCCATCGCGCATCCATCTCGGCTTCGAGATTTGGCCGCGTCAGTTCGCGGGCTATCGCGGCGACTTCATTGGCGTCGAAGTATCGCGCCGGTCCGTAGCCGAGATCCTCGCCGACCTCGGTCCCGCCCATCACTGCCTGGCTCACCAGGTCGGAGCCGGGTTCGACCTTGCCGCACAACAGGTAATGCACTCCGTGCCACGCTTTGTCGATCGAGATGCTTGCGCCCTTGCCCGACGGCCTCGCGCTGCCGCTCGGTGCCGGAGGCTGGGCGGGCAAATGGGACCTGAGCTCCTGCAAGCGTTGCGCCATCAACTTCGCAAGGGCATCGCCGCCTTCGCCGCGCGCGAGCGCGTCGGGATCGATACCGACGTTTTTCAGCGACTGCGCGAGTCGCTCGCGTACCTCCGGAGGCATCGCCGCCATCGACGCGGCAAGCATCTGTGGCGTTTGGCGCTGAAGTTGTCCCTGCAGCGCACCCATCAATTTCGGCATGGCGTGGGAAACCTGCTCGTTAGCGAACAACTCCTCGACGCCGGAAGGATCGTCGAGAATCTCCTTCAAGCGATCCGGCGACACCTGCACAAAACGCCCCATCATCGACATGTCCGTTCCTCCCTCTCCCGATTGTAGGATTTCGCACAGTTCCGCGCCAACGTCACTCGCCGGCATCGGGTTCCGCGCGTTCCTTGTTTGCTGCATGCTTATCGGTTAAGTCCAGATCACGCAAATCGACTCTCGCAGTGAGGGAAATTCAAATGGCAGAACTGAAAAATCGGCAATGGCTGCTGGCGGCCCGCCCGCAGGGGATAATCAAGGAAAGCGATTTCCGCTGGAATGAAACGGCGGTCCCTCCGCTGAAAGACGGCCAGGTCCTGCTGCGCAACCTCGCCTTCTCGTTCGATCCCACGCAGCGCGGATGGATGTCGATGGACACCTACATCCCGGCGATTCCGATTGGCCAGACGATGAAGGCGGGTACGGTGGGACAGGTGGTCGATTCGAAGCGCCCGGGATTTGCCGAGGGCGACCTCGTGCAAGGACTCTTCGGGTGGGAGGACTACACTGTCCATGGCGGCGAAGGCTTGATGGGCTTGCAGAAGCTGCCGAGCGGCACCGATCCGATACTGGCGCTTTCGCTGCTGGGCACGACGGGACTCACTGCATACTTCGGCACGCTCGCGGTCGGAGCGGTAAAGGCGGGAGACACGTTCGTCGTCTCGGGCGCGGCGGGTGCAACCGGTTCGGTGTCCGGGATGATAGCCAAGATCAAGGGATGCAGGGTAGTTGGTATTGCGGGCGGACGCGAGAAATGCGACTGGCTGTTGAAAGAGGCGGGCTTCGACGCTGCGATTGACTACAAGAATGAGAATGTAGGTGAGGCGCTGACTAAGTATTGCCCCAAGGGCATCGACGTGTATTTCGACAACGTCGGCGGCGAGATCCTCGATCTCGCGCTCGCGCGACTTTCCCACGGCGCGCGGATCGTGCTGTGCGGAGCGATTTCGCAATACAACGACCTCGGCACGAAACTGCCGACCGGGCCGCGCAACTACTTCAACCTGATAAGGCAAGGCGCGCGCATGGAAGGTTTCCTGGTATTCCATTTCCTCGCACGCTACCCCGAAGCAATCGCCGAAATGTCGAAGTGGTACGCCGAGGGCAAACTCAAGAACCAAATAGATTTGCAAAAAGGACTTGAGAACGCACCCAAGACGATCATCCGATTGTTCACCGGCGCCAACGTCGGCAAGCAGTTGCTGAAGCTGAGCGATCCGCAATAGCGGGCGAGTGAAGAGATGAAGGACACCGAGCCGAGAAAAGCACGAGTTCAGGCTCAACCTCTGATTGCCGTGCGCGACGTGAGGGCGAGCAGCCGCTGGTACCAACAATTGCTGGGAGCCGGCTCGCTCCCGGAGCATGAACATCGCGATACCTACGACCAGATCCTTTGCGACGGGCGGCTGATCCTGCAACTCCATGCGTGGGACGAAGAGGATCACCCTAATCTCGTCAACGCAGACGCGGCGCCATGTGGGCATGGCGTCCTTCTGTGGTTCGAGGTGAGCGACTTCGATGCGGCAGTCGGCAGAGCTCGTTCGATCCGTGCCCAAGTCGTCGAGGAGCCGCGCGTCAACCCGAACGCCGGGCATAGGGAGATTTGGCTCCGCGACCCTGACGGCTACGTCGTGGTGATCGCGGGTCGGTAGGCGAGGCGGCGACTGACTAGTATGCCGCATCATAAATAGCATCGGGGCAATGCAATGATTGATCACATCAGCCTGAGAGTTTCGGATTTTCAGCGGAGCCGCGCATTCTACGAACAGGCCCTTGCTCCGCTTGGCTACACGCTCGTCTTCAGCAACGACAAGGAGCAATACGCAGGCTTCGCCGGTCCCGATCGCGAGCGAATCTGGGTCGGACACAGGGAAGGCGCTTCGCACGGCTATGCTCATATCGCGATTCTGGCGAAGGACCGCGCGACCGTGCGCAAATTCTATGAAGCGGCGATGAAGGCCGGCGGACGCGACAACGGCGGAGCCGGTCCGCGGCCGCAGTACAGTCCGACCTACTACGGCGCGTTCGTGCTGGACCCGGACGGTCACAACATCGAGGCCGTTTGCTTCGAAAAGGGCGAGTAATCGGCCGATCGATTTTGGCCGGAAAGGGAGAAATACACAACATATAGTGGTTGCCGGGAGGCTGGGACACCATCGGTAGTTTCGTTCCGTCAAAAAATGTTTTCGCCGGAGTGCAATTGACGTCGCGATGCTTCGGACCATGGGCAAGGTATGGCACTCTGAGTTTTCACCCATCCGTTATCAGTACCAAGGTCGGATGATCTGCGTAAGGCTGAACAGTTCAGCCCTGACCTTTTGTGGCATGGACGATCAGGCAGAGGCAGAATCTTAAATCGCGCGCGCCCGTGGGCACGGGTAGCCAGTGCCAAGAAAAAGATGGAGAGCGCGCTTGAACAACCCTCACCCGCGCCTTCGGCGCGGCCTCTCCCGCAACTAAGCGGGCGAGGCGGGTAATCAGTGGCGCGGAACGCAACACCCTAACTCGACCCTCACCTTCGATCCTCTCCCTTACAGGGAGAGGGGAAAAGGCCGTCAGGCTTTTCACTTTTCACTCTCACCCGTTGCACGCGACTTGGTAGTCAGGAAGCTGGCGGATTCCTGGGTTTCCAGTACGGGGCGGAAGCCGTTGCGGGCTAGATCGGGACGTACTACTTCGATTGGGTCGCGCGTGTCGTCCACGTAGCCGAGTGCGTATGCGCCCAGCCTGTAGCCCATCAGTCTTAGCAGGTCGACTGGCAGGGTGCGCGCGATTTCCAGAGGTACCGATAAGTACTGATTCTCTTCCTGGCGGAGCCACGACACGTTGTAGGTGATGTTGATCCCGGTGCGGATGTCTTTGGATCGATTCGCGCCGCCGCCGTGGTAGATGCTGCCGGTGTAAAACAGCACCGACCCTTTGGTCATCTCGGCGGCCTCGGTGTCGCTCTCGGTGAAGCGCAGTTTGTCGTCGAAGCGATTGCTGCCGGGAATGACGCGGGTGGCGCCGTTCTCTGGGGTGAAATCCGTCATCGCCCAGATTGTGTTGCACTGGACCTCGTAGCCGCGCGGGAACGGGAAAAAATCGAACGCCCACTGGTCGCGATGAATGGTCTGGGCAGGTTCGCCGGGGCCGATCGAGATGATCTGCGTGAGATGAAGCTGAAAGCTGGTCGCATGACCGAGCAATTTGCCGACCGCGCCGAGCGCCGTCGGATGCATCACGAGCTCGCGCGATTTCGGCGAGCGCGCGATCAATCCGCCGGTCCTGCGGGTGCGGCGTCCGCTGAAATCGTCGGGACCGAACGGCGTCGCTTCGGTGAACGGACGCAGTTCTTCGGCGACTTCGTCCAGGATTTCGGGACGCACGACGCGATCGACGACGACGCATCCGTCGTCTGCGAGGATTGCGCAGATTTCGTCGGAGGAAGTTGACGCGGGTAGGTGTTTGATGGTCATGAGTGATGCTCCGGCAGGAATTCTATCCCGCATCATTCGCTAAATCGATGCAATGCGATAGGTTCTGAATCTCGATTGGAGGACCCCCGAAATGGCCGATCTACTGGTCGAAAAAACCAAGATTATTTCTGAAATCAAGCGCACAGCATTGGAGAATGATGGCGTTGCTTTGGGAGTGGAGAAATTCCAGACAGTCACTGGAATCAAGAAAACTGCCTGGTGGGGTAGGTACTGGCGCACATGGGGAGATGCGTTGAATGAGGCTGGCTTTTCAGAGAATAAACTCAACACGGCTCACGACAAAACTTTTCTGATCACATGCTTAGCTAAACTTACGCGAACCATCGGGCGATTCCCCACAAGTGTAGATTTAAGATTGGCTAGACGACATGACGATACGTTCCCTTCCCACAACTCCTTCGACAACCTTGGTCCACGATCTGCCAGAATTGCACTTGTCAGAACATATGTCGCCGAGCACGAGGAATACACCGACATTCTTGAATTCCTTCCCCAACCTGAAAATGCAAGAGAATTCCAAGATAGAGACGTAGCCAAAATCACAAATACGACAGA
>JBAWCX010000057.1:0-9903 GCA_049590495.1 Binatus sp. (SeqCode) | reverse complement strand
CTTATTCGTTGGGCACCAGCTCGACGCGCCGGTTCTGAGCGCGGCCCTCAGGCGTGTCATTGGTGGCGACGAAATTGGTCTTGCCGTAGCCGTGCGGAATCAACTGGGTCGACGGGATGCCGGCCTTCACCAGGTAATCCACGACGGCGTCGGAACGCCGATCGGACAGCTTCAGGTTGTACTCCTCGCTGCCGATTATGTCGCAATAACCGTTAACGTTGATGGTCACGTTCGGATTGGCCTTCAGAGTTGTCGCGGCTTCATCCAGAACGGCGGCGTCACCCGGACGGATTTTCGATTTGTTGAAGTCGAAATGCACCCCGCGTAGCACCAGCTTCTCCTTGACCGGCGGCGGCGGAGGAGGCGGTGGAGGCGGCGGCGGTGGAGGAGGCGGCGGCGGAGGAGGCGGCGGCGGAGGTGGTGGCGTCACGATTACTTCGTCGCAAATGTAGTGGCCAGCGAGCGCACCGAGTATTGCGCCTCCCACTGCACCACCCGCACCGGCCCAGGCCCGGGAGTCATTGCTGCTGTTGCTGTGGTCCCCTTGGGTGTTGTCGACGATGACAATACCGATGGCAGCGCCCGCCCCTGCACCGAGCAGTCCTCCGACGAGTGCGCAGGTTCCCCAATGGCGTGGTTGCTGCAAATATGCGCAACCGCTCACGCTCGACGCGAGCAACGCCATGCCAGCGACGGCAGCGACTGCATTCAAAAGCCTCGATTTCAGTCTCATGGACTCCTCCTCACCCAAGTGCGTCTAAGCGCGCAGTGAACCCCTCGCTTTGCCCCAAGCCCCGGATCATGTCGAAACAGGAACTACCCCGCCCAATTGACGGGGAAATATAGTTATATTTGTAACAAGAATGCAACATGTGCCCGGCGGGTTTTTGCCCGCGCGGGCTAGTTTTGTGATGGGCAGCGCCAAGGCTGTCTGTGGATAAATGGCCGGCAAAGGTGCCCTCGTCAGCCGGTCATCGCGGCCTCGTCTATCATTTTGAAAAGCCGCCAACAGGCATGATTCGAATCAGTTCGGGTTGCCATTGTGATGATGGGGCTGGTTAGCCGGCGTCCCCGAATACGGAGGCGGGTTTCCTGCGTACGGATGCGGGTTTCCTGGATACGGATGCGGGTTTCCCGGGTAATGCTCTACCTCGGCGGCATGATGCTCTTCGTTCGCGGACCAGTCGGGATGATGCTCGCGAACCCAGTTAGGATCATGAGCGTTCCACCAGTCGCGATCGTGCCAATTGTGATCGGGGCCGTAGCCGCCCCAGCGGTTTGCGTTCGGGAGCTTTCCCCACGTACCGGGGTGGCTCTGCATGAACTCCTCGAGTTCAACATGTTGCTGGCGGAATCGACTGTTGTAAATCAGGTCGGGATTTCGCTCCAGGTCATGCCTCACATCCGGGTGATGATTGAGGAAATCGTCCAGGCGCTGGTCGGAATACTGAGCCGTCGAAATCGACGGCAATGCCATCGCGAGCGCCATGACCGCAACTGCCAGAATGGTTTTGAGATGCTTCATATGCGATGTTCCTCCTAAGGAACGACACGTTTGGCTTTAACAGCAATCGATATGCCGCGAATCGCTCGCGGCGCATCCTAGCAAATCTGCTGGATATCCGCCTATTCCGCCGCGTCGACGAATTCGCGCCTCCCGAAAAGGTGTACGCGCCGACAGATTTGGGTTAGCGAGCTGTCAACCGCTGACACTAAACTCAGCCAGCATCTCTGCTCGACATTGGGCGCAGGGGTCGCTGCCTGCTAAAATGGTTCGCTCATCATGCTTTCATTGGCACGTGGCAAAGAGGGAAGTTTCAAGCTGGTCTCGGGTTACAAGCCTGAGGGCGACCAGCCCGCCGCGATCGAGTCGATCGTCGCCAATCTGAACGACAAAGTGCCGCATCAGGTACTGCTCGGCGTCACCGGCTCGGGCAAGACGTTCACGATGGCCAACGTGATCGCGCGCGTGAACCGGCCGACGCTCGTGATGGCGCCGAACAAGACGCTCGCCGCGCAGCTTTACAATGAGTTCAAGAGCCTGTTCCCGGAAAACGCGGTCCGCTATTTCGTCTCGTATTACGACTACTATCAGCCCGAAGCGTACGTGCCCTCGACCGACACGTTCATCGAGAAAGACGCGAGCATCAACGACGAGATCGACAAGCTGCGCCATTCCGCCACCAAGGCGCTGCTCGAGCGCAACGACGTGCTGATAGTGGCGTCGGTCTCGTGCATCTACGGCCTCGGCGAGCCCGAGGTGTACTTCGAGATGCTGGTGTTCCTCGAAGAGGGCCAGACTATCGACCGCGACAAGATGCTCCGCAAGCTGGTCGATATCCAGTATCAGCGCAACGACTACGATTTTCATCGCGGGACGTTCCGGGTGCGCGGCGACACGGTCGAGATTTTCCCCGCCTACGAAGAGCAGCGCGCGGTGCGAGTCGAATTCTTCGGCGACCAGGTCGAGGCGCTGTACGAAATCGATGCGCTCCGCGGCAAGGTGATTCGCAAGCTGCAGAGCGTCGCGATCTACCCGGCGTCGCACTACGTGACGACGTCGGATCGGATGGAAGATGCGGTCCGCAATATTCGGACCGAACTGAAGGAGCGTCTCGAGTTCTTCCGCACCGAGAATCGGCTGCTGGAAGCCCAGCGCCTCGAACAGCGCACGATGTACGACCTCGAGCTGCTGGCCGAGATGGGCTTCTGCCCCGGCATCGAAAACTATTCGCGCCATCTGACGGGACGCCTGCCCGGACAGGCGCCGCCGACGTTGCTCGACTACTTTCCGAACAATTCGCTGTTTTTCATCGACGAGAGCCACGTGACGGTTCCGCAGATTGGCGGGATGTATCGCGGCGACCGCTCGCGCAAGTCAGTGCTCGTCGATTTCGGCTTCCGGCTGCCGTCGGCGCTCGACAATCGCCCGCTGAATTTCGAGGAGTGGGAGTCGCACATCGTGCAGGCGGTCTACGTTTCGGCGACGCCCGGCGATTACGAACAGGAGAAATCGGGCGGGCTCGTCGTCGAGCAGCTGATTCGCCCGACCGGACTTATCGATCCCGAGATCGAGGTGCGCAAGGCCGGCACGCAGGTCGATGACCTGCTCGAGGAAATTCACAAACGCGTCGCGGTCAACGAGCGGGTGCTGGTCACCTGCCTCACCAAGAAGATGGCCGAGGATTTGACCGACTACTACCACGACCTCGGCATCCGCGTGCGCTACCTGCATTCGGATATCGAGACGATCGAGCGCGTCGAGATAATCCGCAGCCTGCGCAAGGGCGAGTTCGACGTGCTGGTCGGAATCAACCTGCTGCGCGAAGGTCTCGACCTGCCCGAGGTCTCGCTGGTCGCGATTCTCGACGCCGACAAGGAAGGTTACCTGCGTTCTGCCCGCTCTCTCATTCAGACCACCGGCCGCGCCGCACGTCATATCAACGGCCGCGTGCTCATGTATGCCGACGTCGTCACGAAGTCGATGGAACAGGCGATTGGCGAGACCAACCGCCGGCGCGCCAAGCAGGTCGCATACAATGAGCAGCACGGCATCACGCCCATGTCGATCACCAAGGCAATCGACGCGTCGCTGGTCGAAATGTACTCGCCCGAGTGGGCCGTGGTCCCTGAAATTGGCGACGATAAAAAGGACGAGGAGTTCATCCCGGCGCACGAGCTGCCGGACCGAATCACCGCGCTGCGTCAACAGATGATGGACGCGGCGGAAAATCTCGATTACGAGCGCGCCGCCGATCTGCGCGATCAGATCAAGAAACTCGAGCGGCACGCCTTCGGGATGGATCAACCGCGCCACCCGGTGCAGCCGTCGCTGCCACCCGGCTCAGCGCATCAACCGAAGTACGAAGGTCCCAAAAAAGACACAGCCGAAAAGGGCACCCCGGCAAAAACTCGAGGCCGCCGAGGCGCCGGCGCGGCAACCGGCGCCGCCGCAGGCGCGATGCGCCCAAATCGCCCCGTCAAGCAAGGCAAGCTGAAGCTAATCCCCGACGCCCCGAAGTAGCGCGCTAGCGATGCGTTCGCCGCACCACGTGCAGGCGCGCGACGGTGTCGGCGTCGCGTGAGTCGCCGCTGACTGCGGCCTCGGCCTCGCCCTGGATCAGATCGGCGATGGTGAGCATCCCAATCAAGGCGACCATCGACAACCACGCAAAGCCGTAGCAGAGCGCAGCCGCACTATATCTGATGCGTAACAAGCTCTTGTCTCTCCAAGACGCTTCTAGCATAGAGTTGACTACATGACTAGTGAATAGCAACAAAAAGTTGACAGCAATTGTCACGCTCAGAACAATTGCAGAGTGAACGACGAGGATTTAAGGGAGAAAAAAGCTCTTTCTTCTGAGCTCATTATTTGTGTCATTCTAGAGCGGAAGTTGCGGTAGCGAAGAATCCCGGCTTCTTCCTGGGGCCCCTCGCTGACAGCCTGAGGTGATTCGCTATCTTCGTTTCATGGAGCGTCACACATGGAAATCGGATGGATCGGAACCGGAATCATGGGCGCGCCGATGGCGCGGCGATTGATTGGCGGGGGCCATCGCTTGCGCGTTTTCAATCGCTCGATTGAAAAGGCGCGGACGCTCGCGGCCGACGGCGCGAGCGTGGCGACGGATGTCGCAGGGTGCGTCGCTGGCGCCGAGGTCGTGTTTATCATGGTGCCCGACACGCCTGACGTCGAGGCGACCGTCGCGAAGATCGAGCCCGCGCTCAAGGCCGGGCAGCTGGTCGTCGATATGAGCACGGTTTCGCCGGCGGCTGAGCGCGCGATCGCCGCGCGGCTCAAGCAGGCCGGTGTCGACTACCTCGACGCGCCGGTGTCGGGCGGCGACGTCGGCGCTCGCGACGGCACGCTTGCGATAATGGTTGGCGGAGACTCGGCCGCGTTCGCGCGGGCGCGGCCATTGTTCGATTTGATGGGCAAGAGAGTCACGTACATCGGCGCGTCGGGCGCGGGCCAGATGACAAAGCTGGCAAATCAGATCGCGGTCGCGATCAACCTCGAAGCCGCAGCCGAGGCGATCAAGTTCGCGCGCGGCGGCGGTCTCGACGCGTCGCGCGTCATCGAGGCGATCGGCGCGGGCGCGGCTGGGTCGTGGCAGTTGTCGAATCTCGGTCCAAAGATAGTCGCTGGCGACTATCGGCCCGGTTTCTTTATCAAGCTGATTCGCAAGGACCTGCGGCTGGTGGCCGAGGCGGCGCGTGAATCCGGCCTGGCGCTGCCGGGACTCGCGCTGATGGCCTCGATGTTCAACGCGTCGACGGCGCTCGGGCACGATCTCGATGGCACGCAGGCGGTCGCCGCGGCACTCGACAGATTGGCGGACGTGAAGTAGTACCAGAGTCGAACCAGGAATTTTTGGAGGCTTAAAATGGCAGACCTGCTGACCGAAGTGAAAGACCGCGTGCTGTACCTGACGCTGAATCGGCCCGACAAGCTCAACGCGATGAGCAACGAGATGATGGGCGGCTTGGTGGACAACCTGTCGCGCGCCGCGACCAATCCCGAAATCGGCGCGGTGGTGCTGACCGGCGCGGGGCGCGGATTCTGCTCGGGCGGAGATATCGGCGGGATGCGTGCGCGCAACGAAGGCGGAGGCGCCGCTGAGGCGACGACGACGATCGAGGATCGCGTCGCAGGCCTGCGTCGCGGCGAAGAGGCGTCGTTGATGCTGCACGAGATGGCCAAGGTCACGATCGCGGCGGTCAACGGACCAGCCGCCGGCGCCGGCTTGAGCCTCGCGATGGCGTGCGACATCAGAATTGCGTCCGACGCGGCGCGTTTCGGCACCGCCTTCGCCAAGGTCGGCTTCTCGGGCGACTACGGCGGCACCTGGTCGCTGACGCATCTGGTGGGTTCGGCGAAAGCGCGCGAACTTTATTTCCTGGCCGACGTGATCGGCGCGGACGAGGCGCTCCGAATCGGGCTGGCAAATCGCGTCGTGCCTGCGGCGTCGTTCCGCGACGAGGTGCACACGCTCGCCTCGCGAATCGCCAAGGGTCCGACGATTGCGTACGGCTACATGAAGGCGAATCTCAACGCGGCGGTGAATCACGAGTTCAACGAGCTGCTCGACCGCGAGGCGTGGGGCCAAACGATGACGGGCCGGACCGAGGACCATCGCGAAGCGGTGAAGGCGTTCCTGGAGAAGCGCCCGCCGACGTTCAAGGGTCGATAGCGTTTTCGCGTCCTCTCCTCATTCGAGGAAGGGCATCTTTGTAGTTGGACCCTCACCCGCGCCAGAGGCGCGGCCTCTCCCTGACAAGGAGAGGCTAGATGCGGAGGTCACTGACGATGGACTTCAAGACAATCATCTATGGTTCGCGCGACGGCGTCGCGAAAATCACTATCAACCGCGCCGAGCGGATGAATGGCTACAACGAGACGATGGTCAAGGACATGTGCGCGGCTATCGACCTTGCGCGCCAGGACGACGACGTGCGCGTGTTGATCATCACCGGTAGCGGACGCGCGTTCTGCGCCGGCGGCGATATCAGTGGCGCGCCCGAAAGCCGCTCGCGATTCCATGGGCATCCGATGGGCCACATGCTCGAGATGCGCGAGGGATTCCATCAGCTCGTTATTTCGTTGCATCGTTTTGACAAACCGGTGATTGCGGCGATCAACGGCGCGGCGGTCGCGGGCGGCCTGACGCTCGCGCTGTCGTGCGATTTCAGAATCGCGTCGGACCAGGCGCGGCTGGGCGATACTGCCCTCAAGTTCGCGCTGCTCTGCGATGAAGGCGGCGCGTATCTGTTCCCCCGTTTCATGGGATTGGATCGCGCACTCAAGATGACGCTGCTCGCCGAAGTCTATGACGCGAAGACGGCGCTCGAACTCGGGCTGGTGACCGAAGTGGTGCCGCACGCGGAGCTCGAAGCGCGCGTGAACGACTTCGCGCGGCGGCTGGCGGACGGACCGCCGTTGGCAATCAGGCTGGCCAAACGCATGATGTACAAACAGCGCGAGATGACGCTCGAAAATGCGCTCGAGGACGCCGCGCTCAACGTGATGATCACCAATCCGTCCGAGGACGTGCGCGAGGGGATCCGCGCGTTCCGCGAAAAACAGAAACCCAAGTTCAAAGGCAAGTGAGTTTGCCGCGCCGCTAAAGGAGACCTCGCCCCGATGCCCATGAAGAAAAAAGATATCGAGAAGCTGCTCAAGAAGCCGATCGTCGCTGTGGTCGCGGTCACCGCGCCCGACGGCGCGCCACACGCCGTGCCGACCTGGTACGAATACACCGACGGGCAAGTCGTGTTTCACACCTCCGCCGATTCATTCAAATACAAATGCCTGGTGCGCGACCCGCGGGTCACCCTGGTCGTCGATACCAAGAAGGCGCCATACAAGACGGTGGTGCTGAAGGGGCGCGCCACGCTCGAGGAAAAGATCGACGACAAGCGCACAGAGAGGATGGCGGTCGAGTACTTAGGCAAGAAACTGGGCAAGGCGTACGCGAAATCACTCAAGGGCAGCAAGGTGGTGGTGGTGACGTTCAAGCCGTCGCACACGGTCTCGTGGGATTATAGCCAGGAGAGTCCATAGGACTGGCGTTCATGCGATGGACGAGCGGCTGAAAGTCAATCTCGACGCGTGGAACCAGATGGCCGGGATTCATGCGGCGTCGCGCGAGTACCGGCTGGCGGAGTTCAAGGCGGGCGAGAACGTCCTCAAGCCGATCGAGCTGCGCGAGGTGGGCGACGTTCGCGGCAAATCGCTGCTGCATCTGCAATGCCATTTCGGACTCGACACGATGTCATGGGCGCGGCTGGGCGCGAACGTCACCGGGGTCGATTTTTCGGATCGGGCGATCGCACTTGCGCGATCGATCAGCGCCGAGCTGAAAATTCCCGGGCGATTTTTGCAGTCCAACATTTACGACGCGCCCGCCGTGCTGCACGAGCAATTCGACATCGTGTTCACGTCCTACGGGGCGTTGTGCTGGCTCCCCGACCTCAAGCGATGGGCGGAGATCGCAGCGAGTTTCGTCAAGCCGGGCGGCTTCTTTTATATCGCAGAGTTTCACCCGCTGACGCAGATGAGCGCCAACCGCGCGGGCACGACCAAACTGGAGTTCGAGATTTCCTACTTCCATACGGCGATGCGCGAAGATCCGCCTGGTCCTGACTACTCCGACCACAGCAAAATAGTTTCTGAGACTCACCTATGGATGTACCGCCTCGGCGACGTCGTCAGCGCGCTCGCGGCGACGGGGCTCAGAATCGAATATCTGCACGAGTTCGCCGAGTGCATCTACCCGCATTTCCCATTCATGAAGCAGGGCGCCGACGCGATGTGGCACATCGAGGGCGACCCGATCCCAACGATTTTTTCGATCAAGGCGACCAAACCTTGAACTCTTAAGGTGCTCGCTGTCGGCGTCCATGCTTTCGACGCTCTAATACATCTGCGATAATCGCATTAGTGGCACGACAGGTATCCAACGATGCGGTTATCGAGGCGCTTGGGCACGTAAAGTATCCCGGTTACGACGCCGATATCGTTGCGCTTGGAATCGTCGAGGATGCCCAGCCCGCCGAGAACGGCGGCTACGCGATCACGATTCGGCAGGTCAGCGAGCACGACGAAGTGATTCGCGAGCTCGCCGCCAAAATCCATCAAGCGCTCACTCACGACCTCGGCGTGCCAAAAGTCGAGCTGCGGGTGCATCGGATCGAAGCCGAGCTTGGCGAGAAGACCGGGCGCGTTCGGCTGGAAGGCACCAAACACATTATTGCGGTGGGAAGCGGGAAGGGCGGTGTCGGCAAATCGACCGTCGCGGCGAACATTGCGGTGGCGCTCGCACGATTGGGTCTCAGCGTCGGCCTGCTCGACGCGGACATCTACGGGCCGTCGGTGCCGATGATGTTCAACGTCGGTGACGAGCGGCCGAAGTCGGCGGGCGGACAGAATTTCTACCCGATCGAAAAGTACGGCGTGAAGCTGATCTCGATCGGATTCTTTCTGGGCGAGAAAGCGCCGGTTATCTGGCGCGGACCGATGGTGATGGGCGCGGTGCGTCAATTTCTCAAGGACACGCTGTGGGGCAGCCAGGATTTTCTGATAGTCGACCTGCCGCCCGGCACCGGCGACGCGCAGCTCACGCTCGCGCAGCAGGTCTCGCTCGACGGCGCCGTGATCGTGACGACGCCGCAGGACGTCGCGCTGCTCGACGCGACGCGCGCGGTCAAGATGTTTCGCCAGGTCCATTGCCCGATTCTCGGCGTGGTTGAGAACATGAGCTATTTCGTCTGCCCGGATTGCGGCGAGCGCGACGAACTTTTCGGTTACGGCGGCGGCGAGCGGATGGCGGCGGAGGAAGGGACGCAACTGCTCGCGAGGATTCCGATCTATCCCGACGTGCGCCAGGCCGGCGACGACGGCATCCCGATCACGGTCGCCAACCCCGCGCATCCGGCGAGCGTGGCGTTCATCGACCTCGCGCGGCGGATGGTGAACGCCGTTGCGGATTGACGACTAACAACTTGCTCCACTTGCCCCGCGCCGATATTGTTGGCGTTCGGTCCGATCGTTCTGTCGGCGCCCATGCGCGGCAGCCTATTTCAACAATGACCGGGTTCGGAGCTCGAAGATGTCCACGCTGATAACAGAAGAATGCATCAACTGCGGTGCGTGCGAGCCGGAGTGCCCCAACACCGCGATTTACGAAGGCGGCGCGCAGTGGGAACTGAACGGCGCGACCAAGCCCGCGATCAAGGACGACATCTATTACATCGTGCCCGACAAGTGCACCGAATGCGTCGGCTTCTTCGATCAGGAACAGTGCGCCGCGGTATGCCCGGTCGATTGCTGCATCCCCGATCCCAACATTCCCGAGACCGAAGAGGTGCTCATCGAGCGCGCACGCGTGCTCCATCCCGATC
>JBAWCX010000056.1:0-9444 GCA_049590495.1 Binatus sp. (SeqCode) | reverse complement strand
CTGCCGATCTCCTCGCGGGCGCTTGCCGGAGCGACCTCGGCGCCGGCTCGAATCACCGATCCGGTTGACGACAACGACCTCGTCGCGGTGCCGGGAAACGTCCGTCCCGAGGCGACGGCCGCTAATGATCGCGGGCGGGTGGCCGACAGTTTTCCGCTCGACCATCTGCTGCTCCTACTGCGACGCTCGCCGCAGCAGAAGCTCCAACTGGAGCATCTGATTGGCGAGCTCGAAGATCCAAACTCGCCAAACTACCACCAGTGGCTGACCGGGGATGAGTTTGGACGACGTTTCGGCGCGAGCCCGCTAGACATCGACACGATTACCGCATGGCTTCGAGCGCACGGGTTCCAGGTGAACTACGTTTATCCGAGCGCGATGCTGATCGATTTCTCGGGGACCGCGGGATCGATCCGCGACGCTTTCCACACCGAGATTCATTCGCTGTCGGTAAACGGCAAGAGCCATTTCGCCAATATGAGCGATCCCGAGATACCGGCCGCGCTCGCACCGACGCTGGCGGGAGTGGTGTCGCTAAATGATTTCCGGCCACATCCGATGTATCGGCAGCGCATCGATTTTACGACCAGCAGCGGTTACCAATTGGTGGTGCCAGCCGATCTTGCGACCATCTACAATTTCAATCCGGCCTTCGCCGCGGGATATTCGGGCAAGGGACAGACGATCGTAACGGTCGAGGACACCAACCTTTACACAGCCGTTGACTGGACCACGTTCCGGAGCGTCCTCGGCCTTACCAGCGCGTATCCGTCCGGCACCTTGACGCAGATTCATCCGACCGGCACCGGTGGCACTTGCACCAATCCAGGCGTCAACAGTGACGATGGCGAAGCGGCAATCGACGTCGAATGGGCCAGCGCGGCGGCGCCCAACGCGGCGATCGAGTTGGCCTCCTGCGCGGACACGAGCACCAACTTCGGCGGATTCATCGCGTTGCAAAATCTGCTCAGCGAATCCAACAAGCCGCCTGCAATCGTGAGCATAAGCTACGGAGAGGCGGAAGCGCTGCTGGGCGCAACCACCAACGCCTACATCAACGGGCTGTATCAGCAGGCCGTGACGGAGGGCGTGTCGGTGTTCGTGTCGTCGGGCGACGAGGGCGCGGCCAGCGCCGACGCGAACGAGGCGACGGCGACACACGGCATCGCAGTGAGCGGATACACCTCGACGCCCTACAACGTGTCGGTGGGCGGCACGGATTACGGCGACACTTACGCGGGCACGGCCAATACGTATTGGGGATCGACGAACGGCTCGACGTATGGTTCGGCGCTGTCCTACGTTCCGGAAATTCCCTGGAATGACTCGTGCGCCGGTGAACTACTCTCGACGTATGAGGGCGCCTCATCACCGTTCGGGAGCAACGGGTATTGCAACAGCCTTATCGCAGAGCTCTATTTCCTGACCACCGCGTCCGGAAGCGGAGGACCGAGCGGATGTGCCACGGGATCAACCGCACCGCCCAAGAGCGGTATCGTAAGCGGAACCTGCGCCGGGTATAACAAGCCCACGTGGCAATCGGTTCTTGGCAATCCGGCGGATGGAGTTAGAGACATTCCCGACGTTTCACTGTTCGCCGCAAACGGACTGTGGGGACACTACTACGTCGTCTGCTATTCGGACACGGCAAACGGTGGCGCGTCGTGTTCGGGAACGCCGGATACCTGGGCGGGATTCGGTGGAACGTCAATTTCGTCGCCGATAATGGCGGGAATCCAGGCGCTCATCAATCAGCGCACCGGCAGCCGGCAGGGAAACCCGAATCCAACTTACTATTCACTCGCGGCGGCGGAGTACGGCGGCAGCGGCAATTCGGCGTGCAATTCGAGCCTGGGGAACGCCGTTAATCCATCGTGCATCTTTTATGACGTGACGCTCGGCGATATGGACGTCGATTGCACGGGCAGCAATAACTGCTACTTGCCGTCAGGCACCTACGGGGGGCTGTCAATCTCCGATTCCGTGCTTCAGACGGCATTCGGCGCCGGCGTCGGATGGGACTTTGCGACCGGGATCGGGACCGTCAATGCGAACAACCTGGTGATGGCGTTCGGAGCGCAAGTCGCCACCGCCACGCCGACCGCGACCGTCACAGCAACGCCGACTGTCACCGCGACGCCGACGCGCACTGCGACGGCCACGCCCACTGCGACCTCGACGGCTACGGCGACGGCCACGCGGACCGCAACTGCAACGGCCACTCCGACATCGACTGCGACCGCCACTTCGACGGCCACTGTGACCGCAACGCCCACTGCGTCGCCGACCGCCACTTCTACGGCGACCGCGACTCCAACTCAGACAACAACCTCGACCGCTACGGCGACTTCGACATCGACGGCCACCGCCACCGCGACTTCGACGGCCACTGCGACCGCAACGCCTACTGTGTCGGCGACTGCCACTTCTACGACGACCGCGACTCCAACTCCGACAACAACCTCGACTCCGACAGCGACTTCGACAGTAACCGCCACCGCGACCGCCACGACGACGAATACTGCGACCGCGACGGCCACTGCTACGGCTACTGCGACGCCGACCACCTCGATTTCGGTGCCGGCTACGCTAGCCTTGGGTTCCTCACCGGTAGGGGACACCGGCACTAAGAACCTCACGGTCACAAACACCGGCGCGAACCCGCTGTTTGTCGGCAGCGTAACCTCGAACAATCCGTCGGAGTTCGCCGCGACGGGCGCCACCACTTGCCCGCCGACCGGACTGGCACATTCGGCCAGCTGCACGATCTCGATCGACTTCACGCCGAACGCGACCGGTCTGCGTAGCGCGACGCTCGAGGTCTTCGACAACACTGCGACCAGCCCGCAGAGCGTGGCGCTCAGCGGCACCGGCACGGTTGATATGACGGTTACTCCCTCCAGTTTCGCATTCGGAAGCGTGAAGATTGGCTCCAAGGCGACCAAGGCGATCACGGTGCACAATTATCAGACCAACTCAGTCTCGCTGAGCGAAGGCTTCAGCGGGCCCAATGCCGGCGATTTCAGCGTGACTAGCGGCACCTGCACCTCGTCGCTGGCGAAGACCTCGGTTTGTACCCTGATCGTGACCTACGCTCCGACCGCGACGGGCACCGAGTCGGCGGCCATGACGGTTACCGACAGCCCCGACCCGCTGGGTCCCTACACGGTTTCATTCAGCACGTCGGCAACCGTCCCTGAATCCCTGTCGGCGACGAAGATCGTCTTCGGCAACGTCTACCAGACGGCTTCGAAGACTGTGAGCGTCACCTTGACGAATCTTGCCACCGGGCCGATCACGCTGACCGGAACGAACATCGGTGGCGCCAACGCGAGCGACTTCGCGGTGACCGGCGGGACCTGTGGAGCGTCGTTGGCGGCGTCATCGAGTTGCACTTACGCAGTGAAGTTCACACCCAGCACTGAGACTGCGGAGAGTGGCTCGCTTTCGATCGGCGTGATGGAAGATCCTAATGGCGGTCCGGCGGCGCTCGCACTCAGCGGAACCGGATTGACGCCACTCAGCGCACTTCCAACCGCAGGTATCGCTTTCGGCACGATCATCCGAGGCCATTCGTCGCTCAACAAGACAGTGACGGTGTACAACTACGGTGGCGCAACGGTTTCGCTGAGCGAGAGCATCACCGGAACCAATGCGAGTGACTTTGCAGTGACAGGCGGGACGTGTGGAGCGATGCTGGCGGGCGGCAGTGCGCATTGCACTTACACATTGAAGTTCACGCCGAGTATCGTCGGAGGCGAAAGCGCGACGCTCGGCGTCAGCGCTGCCGGCGATGCGGCCAGCCCGCATGACGTGTCGCTGACTGGCACCGGCAGTTAGCCGGCCCATCTCGATGACGAAACCCGGGGGGCGATGCAGTCGCTCCGGCGGTTCCAAACCGCCAACCGGCTTGCTTGTCCCTTGTGCCTACTGAAAACTCCGATAGTCAGTGAAAAGTCTGGAGTTTCGAGAATCACCGCCTTAATGTCGCCGGCATGCGTAAGACTTTCGAGCGATCCGTCATTTCGGTTGTTGCTGGCCGAATTCGTAGTCGGACGGTTGTGGAACTAGAGAACCTGGCCCTGCGTCATCAGCTGCATGTTCTTCGCCGCCAGCGGCCGGGTCGTCTCCGGCTGTTAACTTTCGACCGCTTGCTCTGGGTCTTACTCTACCGACTGTGGCCACGCTGTTTGGAGATGATGGTGTTGGTGAAGCCAGCCACCGTCGTGCAATGGCACCGTCAGGGATTTCGCCTGTTCTGGCGTTGGCGCTCTAGATCCGGGCGGCCGTCAATCGACCGCGAGGTTCGCGATCTGATTCGGCAGATGAGTGGCGCCAATCCGCTCTGGGGAGCGCCCCGGATCCATGGCGAACTGCTCAAGCTGGGCGTCGATGTCAGCCAAGCTACCGTGGCTAAGTACATGGTGCGAAGACGGGGAACACCTTCTCAGAACTGGAGGACCTTCTTGCGCAATCACGCCGAAGGCATCGCTGCGATCCGCATGTTGGTAGTGGCGTCCGCATCGTTTCGGCTCTTCTACGTGATGATCATTCTGGCTCACGATCGCAGGAAGATCATGCGCACAGCTGTCACCGAGCATCCGACCGCAGCCTGGCTCTCGCGCCAGGTGACCGAAGCATTCCCTTGGGACACGGCGCCCCCGTATCTGCTGCGCGACCGCGACGCTTCGTACGGCACCGACTTTTGTAGCCGGGTCGAAGCGATGAACATCAAATAGGTCATCACGGCGCCGCGCGCACCCTGGCAGACCGCTTATGTCGAGCGCGTGATTGGTTCGATTCGCCGCGAGTGTTTCGATCACATCGTGATCTCTAACGAGCGCCATCTGCGCCGCGTCCTGTCCTCGTACGTCGACTATTACCAACGAACCCGCACGCATCTTTCGCTCGACAACGATTGTCCGGACCCGCGCCCGATTATGCCACGCCGGGCCGGAAAGGTGATCGCCATCTCGAAGGTCGGTGGCCTGCATCATCGCTACGAACGCCTCGCCGCCTGATTAGTTCCGGATCCCTGCTCACCAGCGCTTGCGCGGCGGCCCGTACGCCGTCGTCTCCGGATCTATGTATCGCAGGGTTTTTCGATCTCGATCAGGGTGAGCCGCTTGTGGTTCGGATCGCAGCCGGTCTCATTTGAGCGCATCAATTCGAGAGGCAATTCTCTCTGCAGCTCGAATTCCGATTCAAATGGAATTCTTAGCAGCTACAGTGTTCCGCGCATCAGGTTGGTCAGGATTCAACCGCAGCGACGCCAGCATCTCGCGCTCTGCATGTGCCAGCAGTAGGCGCCGCTCATAGACGAGGGCGAGATTGAAGTGCGATTCGGAATGGTTTCACCGAGGAGTACCGCCTGCCGCAGACTGCCAGTTGCTGCGTCCAAGTCGCCGCTTTGGAGCTGAGCCAACCCCCGGTTCAGGAATAGATCCGAATTTTTCAGTCCCAGCGCGGCGGCGCGCTGATACTCTGTGACCTCGGCCGTTTTGTTGCCCATCATTCCTTGGGCAAAACCCAGATGATAGTGAGCGAGCGCGTTGTTCGGATGCTCGTGCACAACTTCGGCGTGAAGACGAATCGTCTCCGGGTAGTCTTCGATGGCCATCGCATAGTCCGCACGGGCATCGCAGACTTGCTGCTCGCTTCCAGCCGCGCTTGCCATGCGCCCGATGCCTAGTGAGAGCAGCAAGATAGCTGCACCAAATGCGATTCTATTCGAGCTACACATGTCCTTCGATCGTCGTGACCCTCCGATTCAAATGCGACGCTCACGGGGCGTGAAAAGTAACGGCACCAGGTTAGTGCGCTCAATCGTCGGTGGTGTATAAGAAAACGAAATTCTGCTGATTCGGGCCAGATTTTTCCGGACGGCTAAAGGAAATTCCGCTGCCACGCGAGACTCGCAACGTTACCTCTTCTTCGCCCGATTTCGGCGATCTGGCAAAATCCCGTTCATCAGAAAATGGGATTTTCCGCAGCGAGGGCGAGTTTTGGACAGTTGGCTGCGCCGATAGAGCCTTTCGGCTCAAAGACACCAAGGGATTCGCCTACCTCGCCCTTCTACTCCGTCATCCTGGGACTGAATTCCACGTGCTCGATCTCGTTGGAGGAATGGCGGCCGGCACTGCGGAGGACGAACCGAAACTGCGGATGCCGCGCGGCGATGACGAGCTCAAAAAGGCAGGAATCAATATCACGGGCCTCGGTGACGCAGGTGAGATGCTGGACGAGCAAGCCAAGTCGGCCTATCGACGGCGTCTTTCCAAATTGCGAGAGGAATTGGAAGAAGCCAAAGAGTTCGGAAACACGGAACGCACAGAAAAAGCTGAGGCCGAGATCGATGCGCTAACAAGTGAGCTTTCGCGCGCGGTAGGATTGGGTGGACGTGATCGCCGCGCCAGATCTGCTTCGGAGCGAGCCCGACAGACCATCACCAAGACGATCAAGTCGGTACTGGAAAGAATCGCGCAGAGCGATGCCAAGCTGGGGGATATCTTTTCGAGATGCATCAGGACCGGGACCTTTTGCTCGTACCAGCCGGACCCCGTTTCCCCGATTGTGTGGGAATTCGCTGCGACGGACGCAGGGGCAACTATCGAACCAGCAGAGCAGTCAACTCCGAATAGCGACTCCGCTCCAGCGCGTGCGGATGATCCGCCGGCCTTGCTGGCGGTGCTGGAGGTGTCACCATTCGCACTAGCCGAGCGGACCCCATTCGTTGGGCGGGAATCGGAACACAGCGCGATTCGCGACGCCATCGATCGCGCGCGGGGCGGCCGCGGATCGCTAGTCATGCTTTGGGATGGACCGGGCGTGGGTAAGACGCGTCTGGCGATGGAAATGGCAGGGTACGCGTCGCGCCAAGGCTTCCAATGCTCCTTCGGGCACTGCTACGAAAGAGACGAACCTTTTCCCTACCTCCCGTTCGCCGAGATCATCGAAAGTAATCTGGCGCAGGCGGCGAGCTTGGATGATTACCGTCGGCGAATTGCCGATAACGCGGCTGAACTCGCCCAGATCGCTCCACATCTTCGCCGAATTTTCCCCGATCTTCAGCGACCGCTGGAACTGCCACCGGCGCAGCAGCGCCGCTATTTGTTCCAGAGCTTTTCAGAGGCACTGGCCCGCGTGGCCCGAACCCGTCCACAGTTACTTGTGCTTGAGGACCTTCAATGGGCCGACGAATCGACGCTGGCGCTTTTGATTCATCTGACCAACCGCGTTGCCCAGGTCCCTGTTGTGATGATTGGGACTTACCGCGGCGGATATTCGGACGACAATCCAGCGTTGGTAAGAACTCTCGAAGAACTGATTCGTATTGGTGTCCGTCCGCTCAAACTTAACGGTCTATCCAAAGGCGCTGTCGCCCAAATGTTGCGTGAGCTGAGCCAGCGCCAGGCTCCTGAGAGCCTGCTGAACGCCATCTTTGAGGAAAGCCAGGGATACCCTTTCTTCATCGAGGAGGTGTATCGGCATCTGATCGAGGAAGGGAAAGTCTTCGATACAGCAGGAGATTTTCGCAAAAACATCAGGATCGACGAAAACGACGTTCCAGATAACGTTCGCCTGATCATCAGCCGTCGCCTGGAGCGGCTCGAGGAGAATGAGAAGCGCGCGCTAGCGGCCGCCGCCGTGATTGGGCGCAGTTTCAGCTTTCAGCTTCTGACCGCGATAAGCCAGATCGATGTTGACGAACTCTTCGCCATCATCGAGAAGGCGCAGCGGATGGGAATAATCGTCCCAAGCTCCAAGGGGCCGGAGAAGCCATTCACGTTCTCGCACGAACTTATGCGGCAGACGCTGCTCGGCAACATCTCACTCGCGCGTCAGGAACAACTGCACGGCAGCGTTGCCGAAGCCATCGAGCGGCTCGATCGTGATGCGGTTAACGAGCGCGCCGGTGAAATCGTTGATCATCTTCTGAAGGCAGGATCATTCGTTGACCGCCAAAAACTTGTGGGTTGGCTAACGCTGGCAGGCAAGCGCGCACTTGAGGCCGCAGCCTTCGAGGAAGCGCGCCACAGCTTTCGCTCCGCCTTGTCGTATCAGGGCGCAGTCGACCCAAGACAAAGAGCTGACTTGTTGGCGAGCCTTGCGATGGCCGAGTTATGCCTTGAGCAATGGGATGCGGCGTTGGCCAATTATCGTGAGGCGCTGGAGACCTATATCAATCTCGGCGATCGAGAGATGGCGGCGAGAAGGTTCACCGAATTGGCCGAAGCCTGCATCTGGGTTGGCAGCTCGCAGGAAGCAGCCGAAACGGCTCGTCGCGGTCTCACCTACCTTGAGGGAGAACTCAGCGCCAATCGTGTGCGGCTGCTCGCAGTGCTTGGACAGGCACTGGCAGCCCGGTCGGGCCCTGAGCCGGCCTTTGAGGCGTTGCGGGAGGCTTCGAGCATTGCATCGAAGCTCGCTGATCCAAGGCTTGACGCCAGAGTGCTCGATGCGCGGTCTATCGTAAATTTACACTTCTTTCAATTGGAAGAAGCTGCGAACGATGGCCTTCGCAGCGAACAACTGGGCGGATCGGACGCGTCTCCCTGGCAACGCGCGCGCCAGTTGCGAGTTCTGAGTCAGTCACTCGTGTATCTGGGGCGCTTGACTGAGTCACTCAAGGTCATCGACGAGCTCGAGCCGTTGGCGACCAGGATCGGAGAACCCTATTCGGTCGCACTCTGCTTAAGCGTTCGAGTCCAGTACGAATTCGGTAGACGACCCGACGTCTCGAAACTCGAGATTGGCCTCCAGCAGGTATCGAGTTCTATTCAAAACTCGCGGTTTCCCTTTTGGCAAATTCTGCCCGAGATCCAGCTAAATCTCATAGATTATATTCGCGGCGACTGGGCAAGCGCTTTATCGCACGCAAAAGCCGCCTGTCGCCTCAAACCCAGTGCTTCTATTCGGGGATTCGGTGAAGGAACGCTTTTTCGACAGATGGCTTACGCCGGTGATCGCGATGGCGCATTGGCGATTTTCAATGAACGGCGCGAATGCCTGCCTGTCCTCGGTCAAAAGAACGTTCGGGGCTCGTGGTGGATGCTAGCTCTGGTAGTCGAGGGCCTATACATCATCGGCGAACGATCGCGAGCCGGCGAGCTCTATCCGCTGGTTCGTGAATTTATCGCCACCGGTACGGTAACGCTTTGGAGCCTCGCGCGTTTCACGCAAACGATCGCCGGGATTGCCGCAGCATCGGCACGTCAGTATGAAAACGCTGAAGAGCACTTTCGAATCGCGATGCAACTGGCCGAGAGTTTTCCCGATCAGCTCGAACAGGCGGAGATACGCCGCTTCCAAGCAATGATGCTGATCGATCGCGCCGCTGGCGACGATCACGAAAAAGCGCGAAAGCTGCTGGGCGTAGCGACAGATACCTACAGGAGTATCGGAATGACGCGTCATATCGAGATGACCCAGACCCTCCTCGGC
>JBAWCX010000055.1:0-10923 GCA_049590495.1 Binatus sp. (SeqCode) | reverse complement strand
ACTCGGGCAAGGGTATCGACTCGAACGTCATGCCGCGTCTGTTCGACCCCTTCTTCACGACCAAGTCGACAGGGATGGGCATGGGGCTCGTCATCGTAAAGTCAATCGTTGAGAACCACGGCGGTCGGCTTTGGGCGACGCAGAATCCTGACCGTGGCGCGACGCTGGAGTTCGCACTGCCTGTTGAACCGAATCCCGGGTACTCCGGCTAGACGCAGAGAGCGACATGAGCGCTCCAATGAAAGTCGCCTTAATCGACGACGACAAATCCGCGCGTACCTCACTGGCTCGTCTCATCAAAACCGCGGGAATCGAAGTAGTTTCGTTTTCGTCGGCGCCAGAGTTTCTCGAAGACCCCATTCGCAATCAGGTCGACTGTGCTGTGACCGACGTGCGGATGCCCGGCGTCGACGGATTCAAGCTGCAGGAGACGCTTGCTCAGACTCTGCCGTATCTTTCGGTCGTCTTCATAACCGGTCACGGTGACATCCCCATGACGGTCAGGGCGATCCAGGGTGGCGCAGTGGACTTCCTTGAGAAGCCGGTCGATGACGAAGCTTTGCTGGAAGCGATTCGCCGCGCCGCCGCACGCAGCCGCGACCAAAAGGTCTCGCACGCCGAGATTGATGACCTTCAACGCCGGTACGACCTTCTCACGCCCCGCGAGCGCGAGGTCTTCCAGTTGGTCACCGCGGGACTACTCAACAAACAGGCGGGCGCCGAGCTCGGCACCACCGAAAGGACAGTCAAAGTTCACCGGGGTCGGGTGATGTTCAAGATGAAAGCCGAATCGCTGGCTGAACTCGTGCGGATGGCGGATCTGTTGCATATCCGGCCTGCAAGCAAAGCCGATTGAAGAGACAGTCCGGCGCACCAACTCATTCGTGGTTCTTTAGTTGTCCACGTTCGCCGAGCCCGTACACCATCGCGATCTTGCGGGTGCCGAGTTTGATCCATTCGGGGAAATCAAGCTGCATCTCTTGTTCCCCCCGAAAATGGCTAAATGAAACATTGATCCGTCCCGTGAAACTGGTACGCGGGGAGTCGAGAAATCAATCCTGGCAAATCCGACCCCTACTCGACGATATCACTCTTGAGGCTCTGGACGAATGCGACTACGTCCCGCTGTTCCGGTTCCGGCACTTTGAACTTTGCCAAGGTCGCAGCGGCGTGTCCGAGGAACACGTTCCAGTCGCTCTCGTTGATCTTCATGCCACGGTGAGCCAACAGCATTTGTCTGCCCCGGTAGTAGATCGGTCCACCGGCGCGCTCGCACAGGAAATCAATTAGAAGCTGTTTCTCGCGCTTGATGCCGTCTTCACCGCGATGCGCCCAGAAGCGACCCAGTTGAGGATCTTTGGTGAGCCGCGCCACAAGGTCGTTCGCCACTGCCGCGATCGCGTCATAACCACCAAGTCGCTCGTACAACGTTTTGTTTTCCTCGCCCATCGTCGTTCCCTCTTGCTCCCTTCCTGAAAAACAGGCCGGTCTCGACCTAGGGGTCTACTAGTCTGAAGCGATCACCGTATCAGAGTCGACCTGCACACGCTTCAGCAGAAGAGCCCAGGGCGCGAGAAGCAACAGCAGGACCGCGGTGACGCGGTACACATCGCTATACGCGAATAACCAGGCCTGCGACTTCAAGGTACTTGTAAGATCATTGGATGTGGAGATCGTCGCCAGGAGTCGCGCTTCGTGGCACCGGTGGCGCGAAGTCAGCAGGTTGGTTGCGACCGCGATTCCGGCCGCTGCGCCGGTGTTGATCAGCATCGAGAACAGGCTTGCTGCGAAGCCCATTCGCTCGCGGCTGATCTGTCCGATGCCGAGTGCGGTAACGATCGGAAAGATTGCGCCGAGCCCGAGACCGAAGAAAAAGATCGGCAGCAGCACTTCGCTTTCGCGCACTCCGATCGTCCACTGTGACATTCGGTACGCTTCGTATGCGCCAACCACGAATCCCGCGCACACCAGCGGTCGCATCTCGAATTGGCGGCGTGACAATTGTCCTACTGCAAGCAAAGCGACCACCACCCCGAGTCCGCGTGGGGCAACCGCAAGGCCGGCTCTCAATGCGTCGTAGTGCAGGACGTTTTCGAGGAACAACGGGTTCAGAAGATTGACCGTCCACAGCGCCAGGCCCTGGAGTGAGATCAACACCACCGCGATTGAGAATCCCACGATGCTGAACATTCGCAGGTCTACGATCGGCTCTGGAAAGCGCAACTCATGAATAACCAGCGCGGCCATCGAGAGCGCCGAAAGCGCGGCTCCGTACCGGACCCAGGGAGCCGCGAACCAACCGTCATGTCCACCGCGTCCCAGAACGATCTGGAAGAGTCCGAGCGCTGCCGCGATCAGTATTATCCCGGCGTAGTCAACTCTGCCGCTGCCGCGTTGCTCTCGCAGATACCCTGGATCGTGCACGTACGCATAGACCATCAACGCGGCGAACGCGCCCGTCGGCACGTTGATGTAGAAGTTCCACCGCCAGCTCCAGCTCTCGGTGATCCAGCCTCCTAGCGTCGGACCGATCACCGGCGCAGCCATCATTCCGATCCCGAAGGTCGTCATTGCGAGCGTGTGCTCCTCAACCGGGAATGTCTCGAGCAGAATGGCCTGTGACAACGGCATCATCGCCGCGCCAGCCGCGCCCTGGAGCACGCGGAACACCACCATCTGGCCGATACTCTGGGCGAGCCCGCAGAGCGCAGAGGCTGCCACGAATAGCACGACCGAGATCAGCAGGTAGCGCCGGCGTCCAATTCGCACAGCGATCCATCCACTCATCGGAATCATCACGCTGACCGCTGCCAGGTAACTGGTGACCACCCAGCTGATCCGGTCGACGCCAACGCCAAAGCTTCGCTGCATGTACGGCAGGGCGACGTTAACGATCGATCCGTCTAGAATCGTCAGGATCGCGCCGAGCAACACCGCCGCCGCGACCAGCCACTTGTGCGGCTGAGGTCGCTCGGGCGTCATCTCGATCGAAGCTGCAGTCGCGGCCGCGAGGACTGGTTCGGAATCCATATCTTGTTGATCGTCAACGTAGCGTATCTCTGGTAGCGACGCAGCTTGTGATTGAAACACTAGAGAAAACTGGCGGATCGGGCGGATCGATAATCAGTGGCTCGGGACGCTTTTGGTCGATCGTCCCGCCGGTAACCCAAGCTGCTACCAAAAAAGCTCTTCGAAAGAATCTGAACAAACCGAGATCGAGACGGTCGCGCTCCGTAGGCGTAAATCCCAAGGCGTTAAGTCTCGCCCTGCTGGCTATTCAAAATCCAATTAGGATAGACGAGAGAAGCTGCATTAGGACAGGTCCAATCGGATGCGACAGGACTCCGCTGTCACACGGAGTCCTGCCGCGCAAGCATCATGGAACCGCGGCCTCGCCGGCGTTGGTCTTTGCCTCTTCCGCGTCGGGGTCCAGCAAGAATCCCGCTTTCTCGAGGTTGTTCGTCGCGTGGGCGAACTGCGAGACGTATTTGCCGTGATTCGAGTACAGAGAACCTAGGGGCACCGGCAGCGGCAACGTCCTGCCGAACAGGAAGCAAAACAGGGTGCCCGAATTGCCGACTCCCTGTTCCACTTCGGTTGGCACGTCCATCTCCGGCAGCCGGATTCCGTCGAGCGCGATGCCGAACGAGTCACGCTGGATCACTCCCGAGACTACGTCTATTGGCGACGCAGTCGGCGGCTGCGTTCCGCCATTGATCCACTGACTCAACCGCACCAAAGCCGCGTCCATCAGGTAGCGCTCGTGAGCGGTATTATCCTCGAATGTGCACGAGTTGGCTGGATATGACGGCTCGGGGTTCACCGGATCCGACATGTACGAAGCCAGATCGTAGGAATCGACGTGTGCTGTTCCCGCTCCTTCCCACAGCCGATAGGTCGGACCGTTGGCCTGGCGCGCGGCGAAATAGCCGACGGTGTCGGTCTCGGTCTCGAACACAAGCACCGGTTGCTGATCGGTCCGCAGGAACGAAGGGCTGGGCACGTTCCCGCCTGCTCCGGCGAACAGCGCCGCGCCTGTCGAACCGGTGCTGTGGATCAGGAATCCATCGAAGAGCTGCGCGAGCGGCTGAATGGCGTTGTAGTAAGTGACCATGCGCCCCGCGGATTGCGACTCGCCGTCGGCTAGGATGCCTTTAATCACGTAGGCGCTGCTCCCGAGCGGATTGATCTCGGCCGGATGCCGGATCGCCTGCACCGCCTGCGAGTAGATGTCATAGCAATAGTTATCCCCGGGGTGGACCAACGGCGCGTACCGGACGGGGTCCCACGACTTAAGTGCGAAGCCGGGCAGGAATGGCGACCCGTCGATCCCGACCTGTTGCGCGCTGACCCCTACCCAGATGAAACCATCGCGCAGCAGTTCGTTCTGGTAGTAGCCGTAGTCGGGCGCCAGATCGATCGCCGCTGTGACATTGAGCCACTCGACGACCACGTATCCGTTGAACTTGGACGGATCGGTCGGCCTGCGCACCAGCATCCGGCTCTCGTATGCCGCGGTCGGGATAGTGGTACTCGGCACTGCCGGCCAGATCCCATTCGAAGTCCATGCCGGCGCGGTGGGATCTTGCTCGAAGGCGGTTGCTGTACCGCTGAAGAAGTACTCCTCTTCCGTGTAGTCGGCGGCGATGAACGACGCCTGGTTGCTGACCCCGTCGAAGGCACCCGGTACATGGATTCCGTTAGTCGGACCCGGTGGCGTCGGACAGTTTGGGCTGCAGCCACCGGTTATTGGTCCGGTAACTGTAGGGTTCGGTTCGGCGGCTGACGCAGCCGTCGAGGCGATGCCAGCGGCGAGCAGAATCAGTGCGAGAACACCTGGACACAACAGCTTCGCTTTCATTGTTCCTCCTGGTTGGCCGCATCGTGCTCGCCCAACGACGAGCGCGAAATAACGAAACGGTTGACGGAATCCGACCCTGAGAGCGATTGGTGAAAGGGTGCCATGTTAAGTTTGGCCCTGGCAGTCCACTCCCGCGCGCGTCCGAGCGCGAACCGAAACTTTGACACTCTCAGGCGCACATCGCTGAGAGTTAGTTCGATAGACCTAACTATCTCGCCCAGGAGTTAGTTGTCAAGATAAAAGTATTCAGAGAGGCGGGTTCAGGTTTCAGCTGCCGGTCTTTCGTCGGTCGGACGCAATGCTAAGGTGCGGCCTGTCTCGGCGAGCGTCCGCATGACCTGTCGCGTTCAGAGACGCGTACAGGCGAACCAGCGCCGCAAACATCATCGGCAGATCGGCTTTAGCGACATACGATTCGAGTGTCTTCGCCAATTGATTGTCCAACGCTCGAAGGCGCTTGCGCCCGCTTGGGGTCAACACGAGAGTCACCACGCGCCCGTCAACGGGATCGGTGCGATCGGAAATCCACCCGCGCCGACGCAGTCCATTGAGCACGGTCGAGACGGTCGGCTTTTTCACGGCAGAGGCCAATGCAAGCTCGCCCGCGCGATGCGGTCCGTTCTGCAGGAATCCGAGGATTCGGTACTGGGCGAAGCTGAGGTTCGAGTCGCGTGTCGCTGACTCGAAGCGATGGAACATTCGCACGATCGCGCGCGCGCTCAAAATCCTCGGCGGCAGATTCGACGAGCTACCCGATATCTTCATGGCGCCAGTCTATCCGCTGCGTCAGGGATATTCCCATCGCATCGACGGGTCAGCCGTGACGATAGTTCTATTCGGCAAAAGCCGCAGCGGCGTAGATCGAACGATAAAATTGGAAGAACGAGACTTATCGTGTTGCCATTTGAGCGATCGCGTTGACCCCAATCAGCAAAAGCAATAAACAAAATACGCTATTGATTGATTGCTTGGAGGGCGGAACGGCGAGCGGTGCATACATTGCCGGCCAGAAAATAGCCCGGCATGCGTGCTTCGCTCGGCCGAGGTGCGAACATTAATCTTTTGCGGGTTTTTTCCGAAGCCATCAACTCTTCCATGGTTCCATCGAAGAGGCTCGAACTTGCGTCTTATGATCGTGGCGCCCGTTGGCCGGAGCACGCTCAATTTGATCGCGCATTGAGCCGAAGGCATGCGCGGTACTTCGGCGAAGGATGGTGTCCCAGCGAAACCCAGCTACTGCTGCTCAAGGCTGCGCTTCTCTCCGGCGATGCAGCTATCGACGCCTGGCATCGGTGGAGCAGTTCGGTTGATATAGAGACTCGCGACGAGGGTTCGAATCGCCTTCTTCCCTTGTTGTCCTACAACCTGGAACGCGTGGGCTTGCGTACTGCTCACTCGGACATGCTGCGCGGATACCGGCGCCATACTTGGTTCAGAAATCAACTTCAGATGAGGACGTTCGAATCGATCCTCGCGAGCTTCAGGCGAATCGATCTTGATGCGGTAGTACTTAAAGGCATTCCTCTCGCCTTCTTGTTTTATCCTGACTCCAGCACCCGGCCGCTGTACGATGTTGATGTATTGGTCCATCGCGATGCTGCGCTGCGCGCGATCGCGCTGCTGGTTGGCCAGGGATGGAATGCGACAGACCCGCGAGTCGCGCGGCGCATGCGGCGCTTCTTCACAGTCGAGGAGGCGCGCGCGCCTGTGCCTGATCCGACGCTCCAGCGGCGCATACTGCAGGGAGAGTCGATCGGATTCGCGAACAAGTCCGGAATGCAGGTCGACCTGCACTGGAACGTGCTTCACTATCGCGCCTGGCCGGGCGCCGACGACGATTTCTGGTCGGGCGCAGTGGACGGGAAGATCGGTAATCTCAAAACTCAGATCCTTTGTCCGGCCGATTGCCTGCTTCACGTGCTCGAGCATGGATCGCGCTGGAACCATGTGCCGCCGATCCGTTGGGTTGCGGACGCGATGGTGATTATGCGGTCAGACGGGCCCGCGATCGATTGGGAACGCCTGGTTCGCCTGGCGCGGGTGAATCAACTTGTGTTTGGAATATACAGAATGCTCGATTTCCTTAAATGGCACTTCGATGCGCCGATCCCGTCTCAAGTCTTAGCCGAGTTGAGAGCATGTACTACCAGCTGGGTGGAACGAACTGAGCATCGGCTGACTAATCGTCCGCCCGGCGAACCGCCCATGTTCTGGCGGCTATGGTTCAGGCACCTTCGATGGAACCAGGGCGCTGCCCTTGCTAATACTTTGCTAACATTTCCGCGCCATCTTGAATTCGCTTTCGATCTCCGGCGAATGTCGGAGCTGCCCGGGTTCGCCGTCTCACGGACCGCCTTCAGGTGTTCGCAAGCGATTCTCAAGCGCGGGTCACAATCACAGAACAGAGCGTAGGCCAAATCTTTTTGAATCCGGTTACCGGGTGGGGCGGCACAAGAAATGGACAGGTCACTGAAGTTTGTAGTCAAGAATCCGCCGATTGTGTCGGAATCATTCGGCGACGAGGTTGTGATAGTCCATCTCGAAAAAGGGACTTACTACAGCCTCCGCGGTTCCGCGTTCACCATCTGGAGTATGATCACCGCCGGCAGCGCGTTCGGAACAATCGTCGACAGGCTCAGCGCGTCCTACGAAGGCTCGAGGGCCGAGATCGAGAAAGGGGTGCGAGAACTTATCGATACCATGCGGCGCGAAGGGCTTATTCAGGACGATGGCCCTGCGCCGGAAAATTCGGCAGGAACTGGCACCCTCGATAGTTCTGCGTCGGCGACAAAACCTCTGTTCGAGAATCCGCAACTCGAAAAGTACACGGATGTCGAAGAGTTGCTCGCCCTCGATCCGATCCACGATGTCGACGAATCTGGCTGGCCGCAGCCGAATCCGGAGAAGTCCGGGCGTTGATCACTCGCGCCGCGCCGCGCCCGACGTCGCCTTCGGAGGCCGACAGGTACGTACAATACGTTGAAGGCCCCGAGAGAGCTTTCGAAGAAGCGGTGAGGCGAGCGGGCGCGATTGATAAAGTCTATCGCATTGCGGGTCGACTGCTTCGTGTTCGATTTGCCGGCGAGACGCTTGTTCCGCTTCTTTCGCCGGCGCTCGGACATGCGAGCGTATCCGCCGCGGAGGAGCCCGCGCTGACAGCTTGTGTCTGGGATCCGCAAGCGATCGGCGTCCGGCTGCCTGAGCCTCCGTGGGGTTCCGAAGGGCAGTTGCCTGGTGGCAGGGTCGTTCGCAACTGGAATGGAGTCGAGTTAGCGTTTCTGGCAGACGGCGAAATCAATGTGCTCGATCGCAATCGGAGGCTGGCGTTTCACTCCCCGGGCGTAGCTCGCGAACTCAGTTCGATTCCCCTGCTTACTATTATTCACTGGTGGATGAGCGAGCATAACCTGTATTGCGTTCATGCGGGAGCAGTGGGATTGGAATCGGGTGGCGTGCTGCTGGTCGGGCGAGGGGGTGCGGGCAAGTCGACGGCTACGCTTTCATGCCTGCAGTCACGGCTCGGCTATGTCGCAGATGACTTCTGCCTCCTGTCGGCGGGGAGCGCTCCTCAAGCCTACAGCTTGTATAGTTCTGCGAAGTTGGAGCCTACTCAAATTCCGAAACTGCCGTTTCTACTCCGGCCGGATGGAAAACAGAGGTATAGCTTCGGCAAGGCGATTGTTTTTCTCGCGTGCGATTTTCCGGAGAAGTTGCTTCCAGGCTTCCCACTGCGCGCGGTGCTCGTGCCAAAAATCACGGGACGGACAGATACAGCCGCGACAAGGGTATCTCCCGCGGAGGCAATCAAGGCGCTCGCTCCTTCGACCTTGTTCATTCTGAGCGGGTCCGGTCAGCCGGGACTTGCCGCGATGGCGAGGCTGGTCCGTTCGGTGCCCTGCTACCGCCTGGAGGTCGGGACCGATCTGGCCACGATACCTAAAGCGATAGAAGACATATTGCGGATATCGCAATGAGAATTTTGTACGTCACGCAATCATTTCCGCCGCAAATCGGCGGTGTTGAGGTCTTGAGTGCGCAGTTGCTATGCGCGCTCAAAGACAAGGGACATCAAATAGCGGCCGTTGTGAGCTCGCTGGCTCAGTCAGAAGGGTCCGCTGGTTCAGACTATCGCGGCATTCCGGTGCATCGATTTCGTTTCCGGGATGTGATCGAAAACCGCGACCTGAAGGGGATCAAGGCCATTGCCCTTCAACTGAAAGCGATAAAGCAGGAGTTCCAGCCGGACGTGGTGCATCTTTCCTCGTGGGGCCCGACACCGTTCTTTCATCAACTTACCCGTTCGGCGTTCCCCGCGCGCACTCTCGTGACTTTGCACGAGACGATCGATGGGCCGCTTGCCCGCGATGGCACCGCAAGCCGGCTGCTCACGTCGGCGGACTGGGTAGTCGCGATTTCCCGGGCTGTGCTATCGGACCTGCGACGGGTGCTGCCTGAAACGCGCGATCGTTCCTCGCTGATTCCCAATGCTCTCAAAATGCCTGCGTTGAGCCCAGTGCCGCTTGTTATGGAGCCGTTGCGGCTTCTTTGTATCGGGCGACTCGTCCCGGAAAAAGGATTCGACACCGCCATCGGCGCGATGCCGTCGGTGCTGGCCCGATTTCCAACGGCTCGGCTCATAATCGCCGGCGACGGCATCGCGCGGCGGGATCTCGAACAGCGGGTCAGGTCGCTCGGGATCTCCTCCGCAGTCGAATTTTGCGGATGGGTCGAGCCCGGCGGGATTCCCGAGTTGATAAACGGCGCGTCGATTGTCGTAATGCCCTCGCGATGGCGAGAGCCGTTCGGGTTGGTGGCTCTGGAAGCAGCGCAGATGGGCAGGCCGATCGTGGCGACGCGACGGGGCGGAATTCCGGAGATTGTCGTTGACGGTGAGACTGGGTTGCTCGTGAAAGAGGACGACGCAAAAGCAATTGGCGATGCGATTGTGTCGCTGGCAGCGAATCCAGCCGTCGCGACTCGAATGGGAAAGGCCGCCCGAATTCATGCAGAGCGCGCGTTTTCATGGCCCGACTTCGTCGCCGCGTACGAGCATCGCTACCGTATGCTCGGGACGAATGGCGGCGCTCCGCCGCCTCGCGCATGAATGATTGGCTCGCAGGTATGGACTATCCCTTGATCAGCGTTGTTATCCCTGCGTTCAACAGCGAGCGTCATTTGGCAGAGGCGATACGCAGTGTGATTTCGCAGAACTATAGTTCAGTGGAAATCATAGTTATCGATGACGGATCAGCTGACCGTACACGAGAGGTCGCTGCAACCTTTGGCTCCGCCGTTCGCTATGTGCATCAGCCTAATGGCGGCATCGGCTCCGCGAGAAATCGCGGCGTGCAGGAGGCAGGCGGCAGTGTTCTGGCATTTCTGGATTCCGATGACGTGTGGACCCCGAACAAGCTCGAGCGCCGGCTTCGCCTTCTTCAATCACGGCCTGAAAACGAGGTGGTCTTCGGGCTGGTTCAGCAGTTTGCCGATCGCGACGACGGCCCCGCCGAGCTTGGCGAACCGGCGGTTTGGTACGCCGCCAGCACGATGATCATCAAGCGTGACAGCTTCGCGCGGGTCGGTCCCTTTCGTACTGATGTACGTGTGGGCGAGTACATCGACTGGTACACACGAGCCAAGGAGGCAGGGCTTCGCGCCGAAGTGCTTCCGGAACTTGTACTACGCCGGCGAATTCACGGAGAGAACACAGGGATTCGGCAGCGCGCTTCAACTTCTGACTATGCGCGCGTCCTGAAGGAAGCGCTAGACCGCCGCCGACGCGGCAAGCTCTAATCGATGCGTCCGCGTCACCGACGTCGTCGTGTTACTCTGCGGCGCACACGAATATGAAATACAGCGCCGCTCTAGAGTCCATCCAGCAGCACCGAGCGCCGGATTGGTATCACGACTGCAAGCTCGGCATCTTCATAACGTGGGGTGTCAACGCCGGAGCAAAAGTACATCAACAGGCCGGAGTAAAAATGCATCAGTCTGGCCGGGGTTGGTTTGAGTTCCGGCAGGAGGAGCGCGAGGGGGATTTTCCCCCTCGCCCTTTCGAGGAA
>JBAWCX010000054.1:0-2315 GCA_049590495.1 Binatus sp. (SeqCode) | reverse complement strand
TTACTCCGGCCTGTTGATGTACTTTTGCTCCGGCGTTGACAGTACGGAAAGCGATGCCGCTTTCGCAGCCCACGCATGCCATCGAGGCAGCGTACGCGACAGAGATTCAATAGCCATAAGAGAGAAGACGTCCGGACTAGTAGGCACCAGAAAAAAGTCACTGGTCATCAAGATGTTTTGATTTATCGAGCCGAGGCTAGGACTCATATCTATAAGCGTGTAATCCGCTTTGTAATGTTCAGCGGTGGCGCGCAGAAGATGAACGATCGCTCCAGGGACGTTCTGAAGTGCTTGAATCGAGCCCGACAGTTCCTGAGCGATGCCGAGAGTAACCTCATACTCGGCGAACCCTATGTGGCCGGGGAGAAGAAACAACTTTCCCTGCTTATCCATCGCGATACAGTCGACGGGCTTGAGAGGCACAGGACGTGCCTCAAAAACGGGTGCTAGACCCGCGCGGATATTGTCCGTAGGATGCGAGTCGTAAAAGTCAGCGAGTTCAGTTCCGGTTTCCTGCCCGAGCACTAAGCCTGTGAGATTACACTGCGGGTCCGCGTCGACAAGGAGCACGCTCTTCCCCAGCGAGGCCAGCATCCAACCGAGATTGAAGGTAGTTGTGGTTTTACTCACGCCGCCCTTGTGATTGAACAGTGCGATTCTCATTTTTCTTCCCTTCCGGACGGACCCTAACAGCAGTTTCCGATCTCCACTCGCTTAGCTGGCTCTTCTCTTACTCCTTGACGAAGACCCAACAGGCATCACTGTCAGAGGAGTATGATGAAAAGAGACGTAGTCAAGAATAACGCTAACAGTCACCGTTCACTGCCACGAGCAGCGCCGCAGTCGCTCCGCCAGAGCGCTTACACTGTCCGGAATTTTGTCCTTCAAGACTTCTTCGAGGTCGAAGTAGCGATTACCCCAGATACCCCCCGATGAGACCTTCCGGAAGTCCGTTTCTTCCATTGTATCGCAAAGACAGAACTTATGGCCTGTCCTCAGGTCCCAACCGTAATCCTGCGCTTTCTCTGTCGCACCAAGCACGCGTTCTTTTTCGTTCTCGCTTAGCGTCTCTGTTCTATCGGCCGATACAGTGACTGACCGACTGCTCAAGTCAACTTCGCAAGGAACAACTTTAGCGATCCTGCCAACCGCCAGGATCCGTTTGTCGGTGTAGACGCCCAAATACTTTGCATTTCGGAGACTTCTCGTCGCTGGACAGTAGTACAAGCGGAACTGCACGTTATCTTCGAACGATTGGCCGCAGGGGGGTACGAACATCGTGTACTGATCTCTTGGCAACAGACTCAAATCACTGCAGAACGATTCATAGTCATCGACTAAGGCACTCATCACTTCATCGTGCGGCGAAAGACAGGTTCGCGCCTTTTCCACAATGTCCTCGAACGAGGTGTGAACGACCCGAATGTTTTCGGATTTGGCATGGTCGCGAATCGACGCGAGCTGCTGGGATGAGATCTCCCCAAGAGATGGGCTGAGTAGAATGAGCAGCTTGTGTTGTTCCTTCCCGAACGCTGCAAGATGATTCTTGAGCTGATCGGGATCGAATGTCGCTGTGAGCTTGGTCTCCACGGCAATCTTCACACTGTCCTGCGCGATGAAACCGTCGGCGACACTTTTGCCCGTCCCCTTTTGTTGCTGAAACCGGAGCCAGGAACTTGCGAGTTGAACGTTCTGATCGCCACACAGCTTATCCATGAAGTTCTCGAACTTCAGGCGGTTATATTCACGTAGCCTCAGCAAAAGAAGGAGCGTGTTGTTGGTTACCACGTTCTCCGGCTGCGAGTATCGCGGGAAATAGTGTACTTCGCTCACAAAACGACTCTCCCATTGTATCTCCGGGATCACTCTAGCCTGGGATGGTTCCGTTAGCCAATTTCGCGCGTTCCATTCGCTCTAAATCCTCCTAAGCCGTAAGGGCTCGCTGGGATGTTCGCTCCGCTGCGCAGGTGAAGCGAGTGATTACGCTCATTTGCAATGTCATTCGCGCAGAGAGGAAAAGCGGATTTCTTCGCTGAGAGGCGATGTCCTGGCGAAGGGCTTTTTTTGGCAGAGAACGGTGCGAAGGGGCACCGGCTCGATTCTCGACAGAGAGAATCGAGCATAATCAGCTGCTGACGACCGAATCTACGCTTCTCCGGTGCCCTCAGGTCGAAGAGAATGCGCGCACGTGCGCACTACTTTCAAGCTTTCTGCAGAGAACGCGAAAATCGCGGACTCCTTGGCGGATAGAGGGAGATTCGAACTCCCGAGACGCTTCAATCATACGGCCGATAAATTCTGCCGCGGGTTCGCGT
>JBAWCX010000053.1:0-8632 GCA_049590495.1 Binatus sp. (SeqCode) | reverse complement strand
TGCAATGAACCCATCGTGCGCGCGATTCTTGGATTCGAGGCTGTATCGGGCGGTTGCGGAAAGGGCACCATCCGCGTCACGCCGAAGGGCGATGTGCTCCCGTGCGTCTATTGGCCGAAGCGGAATGTTGGCCTGGCCGAACTTGAAAAATGGGGAGCAGCGATTGTCGACTCGCCGGCGTTTCGCGAGCTGGAGCAAATTCCGCAGTTCTGCGGTAATTGTCGCTTCGTCGAGTCGTGCCGCGGCGGCTGTCCGAGTCGCCGGCTGCTGCGGGGAGGATTAGACCGGCCCGACGAGTTTTGCCCGTTCGCCGCAGCTCAGCCTCTGCCTTCGTTCGCCAGCCGCGCCGGAAGCTCGCGACAATTCTCGAAGGCAGGGAGCGCTTGCACCACCGTGTTCGGTGCGCAAGAGCAAGGGGAGCGCAAAGGTTGAGCGATTCCAAACTACCCGCCCTCGATGCTGCCCTCACACTCGTAATACTCAGGGTTACGCTCGGCGCGTTATTCGTGTCGACGTTCTTCGAGAACCTTGGCAAGGACCTATACAGCGCCAAAGGATATGCGGGATTGATCCGCTACTACATTCAATATGGCCACTCGCCGGCAGTTTGGAAGCAGGTGATGGGACTTATGGCCGCGCACGCGGCGATAGCCGGTCCTGGGCAGGCGGTTTTCGAAGCAAGCGTCGGCGTCTTCCTCATCCTGGGTTTATTCTCCCGGCCTGCTGCGCTGGCCGCATTCGGATTTCTTACTGGGCTGTGGGTCTCGGAGTGGGGAATCGGCTGGATATGGGAGCTGCTGGTCCCAATGGCCGTAGCTCTCGCGCTCGCTCTCGGACCTTCGGGCAAGCGCGCCGCCGTCGACGTTGCGCTCGTGCGGCGCTGGCCGCAGCTTCCAGTCTGAACCTGTGCGCGTCTCGGTAGTCATTCCTACGTACAATGAAGCCCAATCCATCGGCCTGGTCCTGGCCGATATCCCGGCAGGAATGGTCGAACAAGTGCTTGTCGTCGACAGCGATTCAACCGACGGAACAGCCGAGATTGCTCGCCAAATGGGAGCCGAGGTTCTGCATGAGCCGCGGCGTGGCTATGGTCGCGCCTGTCTCACCGGCCTGGCCGCAGTCAATGCTCCGGACGTGGTCGTGTTCCTGGACGGGGACTATAGCGATCGTCCGGCGGAGATGTCGCGTCTCCTGGAGCCGCTCCGGCAAGGCGCTGCGGATATCGTCATCGGCTCGCGGCTGGCGGGCGAGCGGAAGGCAGGGTCTATGCCCTGGCATGCAGTGCTCGGCAACCGTCTTGCGGCACGACTGATTGCCATGCTCGGCGGAGTCCGCCTCACGGATCTTGGTCCGTTCCGAGCTGCACGCTATCAAGCGCTGATTGCGCTCGGGCTACGGGAATCCACATATGGATGGCCGGTCGAGATGATCGCGAAGGGAGCGCGGCGGGGACTTCGAATTACCGAAGTGCCGGTAAGTTATCATCCTCGGATCGGCTCGTCGAAGATAAGCGGCACGTTGCGAGGCAGCATTGGCGCGGCCTGGGGTATCCTCGGCGCCATCTTGAAGTATCAGCTCTTCGACACCACCTCTACGCGCGAGGGGAACGTTTGAAACGGGCGCGTCCAGAGATTGGTGAACGCGCCCTGATCATAATGGCGAAGGCTGCTCGCGTAGGCCAGGTAAAAACCCGACTCGCCGCCAGCCTGCCTGCTGAAGCCGTCGTGGACCTTTATAGGTGTATGATCGAAGATACCTTGGATCTCGCTCGCTCCGTCTCAACTGACGCACTTGCCATTGTCTGCCCGACTTCAGATGTCGCCGATATAGCCGGTTGGCTGCCGGCGATCGAAATCGTCGGACAACATGGCGAAGGTCTTGCCGCGGGCCTCGTCTCGGCCTTCCGCATCTTCATCGACAGGGGATACCGCCGTGTGGTCGCTATCGATGGTGACAGCCCTCAACTGCCGCCGGAGACGCTTGATAAGGCTTTCCAGCTCCTCGACGAGGCGGAGGTGGTGGTGGGTCCGACGACAGACGGCGGCTACTACCTTGTAGGTAGTACGACTGCGCAAGCCGAGTTGTTTGATACGCGACGGATGGGAACTGGCACAGCTCTCGATTCGTTGATGGCAAGTGCGCGAAGCCTGGGTCTCCGGCTGGCACTCACCGAAACGGGTTATGACGTGGATGAGGCTGCGGATCTGGCGCGCTTGGCAGGCGAGCTCCGTTTATTTCCTCACCGCGCCCGGCGGACGGCCGCGTGGCTCGGCCACCGGCCGGAGCTGTGCGGGTGAAGGACGAGAGCGTAGCGCCGGCCGCAGTCCTCGGCTGGGGATTAGTGATTGCAGGTTGCATGCTCGGGATTTCCTTCTTCGATTCAAGAACACACGCGCGCGTATTCGTCGTATGCACTGCGTTGGCAGCGATCGCATATCTGCGAACCACGTGGCTCCTTGGCCGGTTTGCGGGGAGAAGCAATCGAGGACTTGCGCTATGCCTTGTGCTCGCAGCGGCATGGCGAATTCCCCTTCTGCTCAGCCCGCCAACCCTTTCAACCGATGTCTATAGGTATGTGTGGGATGGCAGAATCCAGCGGCTTGGCTACGATCCTTACCTGGTTGTGCCAAGTAACAGCGCTGTCCGGGATTTGCACACGGCTGAGACTCTGCTGATGAACCATCCTGATTTCCCGACGCCGTATCCGGCCGTTGCAGAACTTTTTTTTCGCGCGGTCGCAACGGTGGATGACTCAGCGCGCGCAATGAAATCGGCGGCCTTTCTCTGCGATGCTGCCTTAGTCGCCGTTCTCCTTTGGTGGTTGTCCGCGTCCCATCGAAGCCGGTGGTGGGTGCTCGCGTATGCATGGAATCCGCTAGTCGCACTGGAGGGCGCCGGAAACGGACACGTAGATCTCTTAGGTGCGCTAGCTCTTGTTCTCACCGCTGCTTTGCTGGCACGGGGAAGGCGCACAGTTTCCGCTGTTGCGTTCGCGCTCGCGATCGGGGTCAAATTTCTTCCGGTCCCGTTGGCGCCCCTCTTTTGGGCTCGCATCCGTCTTCGTGACGCAGCGTTAGGAGTCGGGATCCTCGCCGCGCTCTACATTCCATTTTTGGGACACGGCCAGTTGCCGCTCGGCTCGCTGGGAGGATACCTGGTGCGGTGGCGCGTCAACGCACCGGTTTATACAGCGCTCGAGTGGGTCTTTCCGACGAAGGGCCTGGTCGGCGTTCCGGTCGCTCTCGGATTTGCGGTCGCGCTCTGGACGCGTTGGCATTTGGCCCTCGATTCACCGGAGGCCTGGGCCTGGCCCCTGGCAACGACGCTGGTCTTCGCGCCGACGATTTTTCCGTGGTACCTCGTTTGGGTTACCCCGTTCCTTTTCACTCCACGCACTCTGCCACTGGCGGTATGGACCGTGAGCTCGCTCGCGGTTTATTGGCCGCTTCCCGTCTGGGCGACAATGGTAATTGAGTACAGTCCCGTTCTAGGCGTAGCCGGGTGGATGTGGGCGCAATCAGTGAGAGCGCGTCGCGCGACGAGTTCCTCTGTATAAAAGTTCGCCGCAATCATTTCTCGGCGGCCTTTCGAATCACCGGCCAGCAACCGCCGTGTACTCGAACTGGTTTTTTATCTGCTCTTTCGGCAGCGGCTTGCCGTCGACCTCAACGTACGGATAAATCAGGAAGTTAACCGGTTCCCCGCTCTGGCGCGGCTTCAACTCCAGGTCGCGGCCCATCGTGAACGCAACCCGGTCGGCGTCGAGATGGCCGAAATAATACTGGCGCAACTGAGGATGCTTCCACGCTTCCGAAGCGTCCACCGGAACCCACTGGCCGCCGGTGTAAAATTCCGCCCAGCAATGATAACCAGGGATTTCGCCCGCGCTCGGCGCGCCGAGCGGAAAGCCAATCGTAAAACGCGCGGGAATGCCGCGCGAGCGCGCAATCGCGATGAATAGCGAATGGAAGTCCGTGCAGTTCCCCTTTTTGACGTTGCACGCATAGATGGCGTCGCCGCGTCCCCATCCTTGGCCGCTCTTGTCGTAGGTCATGTTCGCGATTACGTAGTCGTAGATGGCGCGGGCCTGTTCGTACGATGATCCGTCCGGATCGCCCGCCTTGGCGCTCACCTGCTTTATCTGTCCGTCGATCGGAACCAGGCGGTCCGGGCCCAGGTAGCTGGCAAGCGGCCCGTCGGTGGGCTCCGGAATGTTCGCCTGTGCCTTCTCCATATCCGCCGCTTCCTCGACGCGGCGCACATTGAAACGGATTGTAACCGGTATCGAACCCGACTGCGGCGCCTTGGCGATCAGATGCGCCACGCGATTGCCGCCGGTGGGTTGATTCACCACCTCGACTTGCGCCGGACTGTCGATCCTAAGCCCACTCACCTGCTGGAATCGGTCTTCTCGCGGCAGCGGAATCCAAGCCTCGACACGATGGGCCTTCGGATCTATTCCGGTCAGGTCTGTGTGATAGGTGAAATCGACCTCTCGCACCTTGGCAGGCTGAGGTACGGGCGGCGTTTGCGCTTTGGCGCTCAACAGATCGACGTTCACGAGAATCAGCGCGAACGCGACCGCGACGAATTTATATTTGTGGGAGCCGGGGTTTGCCATCAAACTTCTCCCTTGGATCGCGTCGAATCCGTTTCTATTGCGCGTCGATCCACTTGTCTGACCCGACTAGCTTGACGGCCACATTCGAAAAGAAAAGATGCAGCGGCTTGCCGTCCGCCGTCCCGCGATGCTCCGTCGAGAAAAAGAGCGGGCCAACTTTCTTGTAGCCCGCCCAGGTCACTGTGACCAGAGCCGGCACTGGACTTTTTGGGGACCCCCGATGGTAGACCATTTCTTCCAGTCGGTTGTCAGACCCGATGTACAGATCCCAGGTATCTCCAGGCGTGTAGCCGCCGTTCGGATATTTCACCGTCACCAGCTTCGCTGAACCGTTCCCCAGCGGCAGTTTTTGCATGCCCATATCTTGCACGCTGGTGCCTGAGGAATCCCAGTAAATATGGAAAGGGAGGAACGCCCAATAATTATCGTTTACGAATAACCAGTCAATTTTGTCCTTTGCGATGGGAGAATCGGCAGTGACCTTGGATTGCACAAAGGTAACTTTCACCGGCTTGCCGTCCGCATCTTTTCCCTCGTACGAGATTTGGCCGGTCTTGGGCTCCCAAACCCATGAACGGGTGACCGATCTGGCGCCTCTTATGTTGAATGTATAGCGGATCGCTTCAACTTGATCGTACGAGTCCAGGCCATAGGCCTTGGCAATCTGTTCGGCAATCGGTGAGCGCGTCTGCGCCCAGGAAGTCGCCGGAAGGATCGACAGAATGCAGAAGGCTAAAAGGCGGGTTGCATTGAGTCGGCTCAAATTTCGCATGAACGTCCCTCCTCGTGAGGTTGTTCCGGGCTGTGGCCGGAAGGCGAATCTCGGGCGATGATCCGCGGACCTGGGCAATTGGTGCCCGGATAGGTTTTGCCAGATTCTGGCGATTAGCGCCACCGGAGAGATCCCCCAGGCGCGCCGGCGATCGCGAATCCCGCACACGCGCGGATTTCGATCGATTCTCCGCAATGTCCGAAAACCGAGGGACTGAATGGTGGAGCAGAGTGGATTTGAGCACTCAGCCCAGTTTCTCGTCTGCCAGACGACAGCCGATTGTTTAGTTCATCGTCTGTGAGTTTCCCAGGCTATCGACAAGTGTGCTGCCCCGGCGCCGTGCGAAACGGTGCACGGCGCTCGGCCCGGGATCAAGGTCGCACTGTGCTTAAACGACATATCTGGAACGGGGTTTGCTTAAATCCGCATCTCGAAGAAAATTTCGAGGATTTGCGTTGTAGGTTGGGTGAAAAGTGTCGGAAAAGAGGAAAGGATTACATAGGAAGAAATTAAAAATGCCCTCATAGATAGAGATCGAAGCAGTCGAAGCGACGTATCTTTTAAACGGCCAAAACCAGGCTAAACCTCTGCCGGGTGAGGCCGTTTGGTCTACAAGGCGAGTTGAAATCGGAAACTCAAAACGGAAATTCCGGATATTTTATTCGCTCTGGGAGGAGCATCACATGGGGCAGTCGCTTCGCGCCGCGCGATATGCGCGCGCGCTCCCTTTGCTCGTGGTCAGGTTCGCGATCGCGTTTCTCTCAACCAGCGTAGACGCGCGACAGAGGAAACCGGACGCCGCTCTTCTACATACTTTTTGGACCAAGGAGGACGGTCCCGTGCTTACACCTCGCCTCGCCTTCCTGAGCCTCGTCGCAGTGATCGCTACTCCCGCGCTGGCATCGGCCGCATCGCTCTATACCGGACCTGGACCGGCGCCCGGCCCGGCGATTCTTTACGAGTCCGTCGCGACCGCTCCGCAACTCCAGAACACCGGGGTGTGGAGCGCGCCGCCGATCCTGATCTCGGGCGCGAGCGCATACCGCAAAGGAGAATTCATCTACCAGGACTTTTTGTTCGACGACACCGGCGCGTTCGAAATTACCGACCCCGACGACCCGCGCACCAGCGGCAACGCATTTTCGAAGCCCGACGGTACCTACACTTATCCAACTGACGCAGCATATGCGGGCAACGCGGCCGACTTTGTTGAGTTCCGCATCAAGCCGGTCCAAAACGCGACCGCGTTCCGAATCACGGTCAACACGATGAACGATCCGACGCTGATCGCGATTTCGATCGCGCTGGGCGGAACGGTGGGTGCTTCGCATCCATTCCCGCACGGCGCCAACGTCAGTGCGCCGGCGGACCTGTTCATGACCATTTTCCCGTCCGGCTCGACGCTCACCGCGGACCTTATCAACGCCACGACCGGGTTGCCGGTCGCAGGCAGCGCTCCCACCGTGACCGTCGATACGATGCGCCGCCAGATCGAGGTGGTGGTGCCGCAGACCCAATGGAATCCGACCGGGAAGGTGGAGAACCTCTCGGCGGGAATCGGACTCTGGGACAAGGCGAACAATCGCTACCTGCTCCCGCAGGCGACCGCCTCGGCCACTTCGCCGGGCGGCAGCGGCACGGCCGTCAATCCGCCTGCGTTCTTCAACGTTGCGTTTCGCAATAGCGAGCCGATTCCGGTGGCCAGCGACCCGGCCAACACGACCACCGCGCCCGCATGGTGGCGCGACAGCCAGCAGGCGCAGGTGCTTGCGACCGGCGACATCACGCCGCTGCACGCGAGCGTCGATTTCACCAAGCTCGCCGCGAAGGTCGATGATGAAACCGGGGTGCCCAAGACCGGCCCCATGGACCGCATCCTCGCGAGCCACTTCGAGGTCGCGCAGGGCGAGCAATTCAGCACGGCGTGCTTCCCCAGCAACGAGCGCACCTGCACCGGCGAGTACTTGAGTCGCCTCCAGCCCTATGCGATTTACGTCCCCAAGGAGTCGCCGCCGGCGACTGGCTACGGCATGACGCTGCTGCTGCACTCGCTCTCGACCAACTACAACCAGTTCCTCAGCAGCCGTAATCAGTCGGAGTACGGCGAGCGCGGCACCGGCTCGATCGTGATCACGCCGGAGGCGCGTGGGCCCGACGGCTTTTACTACAGCTACGCCGGCGCCGACGTGTTCGAGGTGTGGGCCGACGTGGCCAGTCACTATCAGCTCAACCCGGATTGGACGGTGATCAGCGGCTACTCGATGGGCGGAATCGGCACATTCAAGATCGGCGAGCAGTTCCCCGACCTGTTCGCGCGCGCGCAATCCACGGTCGGTTTCAGCATCAACGCTAACAACTTGGACTCGGCGGTGATCGGCGCGAGCCTGGTGCCGTCGATGCGCAACATCCCAGTGCAGATGTGGAACATGACTGTCGATGAGCTGGTGCCCGCATCGAGCTACGAACCGACGGCGACCGCGCTGCTCGAGGCCGGCTATGAATACGAGCTCGACGTGTTCCTGACCGGGGAGCATCTGACGCTCTCGATCAACGACGAATTCGGCCCCGCCGCCGAGTTCCTCGGCACCGCGACCGTTAACGTCAACCCGCAGCACGTCACCTACGTTTACGACCCGGCGATCGATTACCCGGACCTGGACTTCGTCGCCGACCACGCGTACTGGGTGTCGGGCTTGCAGCTTCGCAGCGCGACGCCGCCTTCAACCGGTGGCGATGCGGTCGGCACCATCGATGCGTTCTCGCACGGATTCGGACTTGGCGATCCGACGCCGTCGGGACTGCAGGCCGGCGCCGGCGATCTTACTGGCGGAACGATTCCCGACATGGCGTTCACGCGCCAGTTTCAGACGCTCGGACCGGTGCCGGACATCGCGGACGCCAATGAGGTCGATCTGAATGCGCAGAACCTCGGCGCGGTAACGATCAACGTCAAGCGCGCGGACGTCAGCTGCAACGTGAAGTTGAACGTTACCACCGACGGTCCGCTGGCGGTGACACTGGAGCCGTGCGGCATTACGCAGAACTTCGGCGGCTGAAGTAGATGGATGCCAGCCTGCGGCGCCACGCGCTGCGGGCCGGTCGCAATCATAGCCTGCGTGAGCCATCACAGCTGAACGGGAAAGCCGTACACGCGGAGAGCCTCGTAGCGATTGATGTACCGATGGTCCTCGAGCGCGCGTTTCCACGCAGCGCGGGCTTTCGGCCACTGGTTAAGCCGC